>SIAT01000009.1 GCA_009691645.1 Pedosphaera sp.
GCGTTGAACGAAACGGTGCGACTGGCCGGCGAAGACGGCAAGCAGTTACTGGTTTGTCCGTGCGACATTGGTAAGTTCGATGCCGTCGCGAAATGCGGCCGCGAGATCGAATCGAAGCTGGGCGACGTGGAGGTGCTCGTGAATGCTGCCGGCACGAACGCGCCGCGCCGCTCTCTCGAGGTGCTTTCGCTCGAGGATTATCACGCGATGATGGACACGAATATCAACGGCGCTTACTACTGCGTCCAGGCCTTCCTGCCCGGGATGCGCCGCCGCAAATCCGGCACCATCGTGAACGTCGTTTCAGACGCCGCGCTGCAAGCCAGCCCGAAAGCCGGCCCGGCCTACGTGATTTCAAAGTTCGGCCTGCGCGGTCTCACGCAGTCCATCAATGCCGAGGAGCGGTCGAATGGTGTGCGCGCGTGCGCGGTTCTGCCCGGCGACATTAATACGCCGTTGCTGGATAAACGGCCTGCGCCACCGACCGCCGAAGCGCGCGTGAAGATGCTTCAATCCGAAGACGTGGCCGAGTGCGTGCTGCTGGCAATCAATCTGCCGGCGCGCGCCGTGGTGGAAGAATTACTGATCCGCCCGCGGTGAACGCGGTGTCGTCGCGAAAATCTAGCCGCCGAGGTAAGCGATTTTCACCTGCGGGTTTTGGCGCAGCGCACTCGATTGATCCTGCAGAATCACGTTGCCGGTCTCCAGCACGTAGCCGCGCTGGGAAACCTCGAGGGCGAGATTCGCATTCTGCTCGACCAACAGCATGGTGATGCCGTGGGTGCGGTTGATCTCGACGATTTTCTCGAAGATGGTCCTCACCAGCAGCGGCGCGATGCCGAGCGACGGCTCGTCGAGCATCAGGAATTTAGGCCGGCCCATGAGCGCGCGGCCTATCGCGAGCATCTGCTGTTCGCCGCCGGAGAGGGTGCCGGCGACTTGCTTCAGGCGTTCCTTGAGGCGCGGGAATGTCGTGAAGACAAACTCCTGCTCGCGCGCGACCGCCGCCGTGTCGCGTTGGAGAAACGCGCCCATCTGGAGATTTTCCGCGACGGTGAGGTTGGCGAAGATCATGCGGCCTTCGGGCACGTGGCTGAGGCCGAGTCGGACAATCTCGTGCGTGGAGAGGCGGGTGATGTCGCGTCCGTCGAAGAGAATCTGGCCGTCGGCGGCGGGGTGCAGGCCGGAGATCGCGCGGAGCGCCGTGGTTTTACCCGCGCCGTTGGCGCCGATGAGCGTGACGATTTCGCCGGCTTTCACGGTGAGCGAAACGTCGTGCAACGCGGTGATGGCGCCGTAGCGGACGGTGAGTTGTTTGATTTCCAGCATCAGTCTCAGCTCACGGTTTTTGTTCCTCGCCGAGATAAGCTTCGATGACCTTCGGGTTCCGGCGCACCTCGGGGGGTGTGCCTTCGGCGATCTTCACGCCGTGATCGAGCACGGCGATGCGTTGGCAGATGCCCATCACCACCTGCATGTCGTGCTCCACGAGCAGCACGGCGAGGTGGTACTTGTCCTGAACGAACTGGATGAGACGCATCAGCTCGATTTTCTCGGTCGGATTCATGCCGGCGGCGGGTTCATCGAGCAACAGCAACTTGGGCCGCGTCGCGAGTGCGCGGACGATCTCCAACCGGCGCTGATCGCCGTAGGGCAGACTTTTGGCCGGGGCATCGTGGTGTTGGCTGAGATGGAAGAGATCGAGGAACTCCATCACCTGCCGGGCGATGCCGCGTTCTTCGTCGCGGAAGGCTTTGCCGCGCCAGAGCGCGTGGCCGATGCCGCTGCGGGCACGGAGTTGGAAGGCGGTGCGGACATTGTCAAAAACGGAGAGCGAGGCGAAGAGGCGGATGTTCTGGAACGTGCGCGCGATGCCGTGCGCGGTGATCTGGTGCGGTCGGCGATCGACGATGGATTCGTTGTCGAACGTGATGCGGCCCTCCGTCGGTTGATAGACGCCGGTGATGAGATTGAACGCCGTTGTTTTGCCTGCGCCGTTCGGGCCGATGAGACCGACCAGTTCGCCCGCGCCGATGGCGAGATCCAGATCGGCGAGAGCGGTGAGGCCGCCGAACCGGATGGTGCAGCGTTCGAGGCGGAGCAGGGGGGCGCTCATTCGCCGGCCTTTTTTCTCGGCGCCCAAGTGAAGAGACCCTGCGGCCGGAGCAGCATCATCGCGATGATGAACAGGGCGTAGATGACCATCTGCAGCTCTTTCCAGACGAGGTCGATTGGTTTGCCAGCGAGGCTGAAGGTCAGCGTGGGCAACTCGCGCAGGCCGACCGGCAGGAGCGTCAGCAACACGGCGGCGATGATGACGCCGGGTGTGTTACCCATCCCGCCGAGGATGACCATCACGACGATCTCGATGGAGCGCATGAAATCGAAGCCGGTCGGGTTGAGTGAGGATTTCAGATGCGCGTAAAGACCGCCGGCGATGCCGGCCCAGAAAGCACCGAGGACGAACGCGGTGACTTTGTAGCGCGTGGGGTTGATGCCCATCGCGGCGGCGGCGACCTCATCGTCGCGCACGGCGATGAAGCCGCGGCCGTACGTGGAGTTCACGAGACTCACGATCACATACACCGCGATCCCGGCGAGGCCGAACGTCCAGAAAAACGACGTGAGCTGGGGGATGTTATGCAGCCCGCTCGCCCCACCGACCGATTCCATGTTCTGGAGAATGACGCGGATGATCTCGCCGAAACCGAGCGTGACGATGGCGAGATAATCTCCGCGCAAACGCAGCGACGGAATGCCGACCAGCAATCCGGCCAACGCGGCGCCAAGTCCACCGGCGAGCAGTGCTGCGAAGAAGAATGACTGCAAGGCGACGGTGCCGGGCACTGCGCCGAGCAACTTGGGTGCAAGGAAACTTGTGAGTGCCGCTGAGAGATACGCGCCGACCGCCATGAAGCCGGCGTGGCCGAGGCTGAACTGGCCGGTGTGGCCGTTGATGAGGTTGAGGCTGACGGCGAGAATGATGTTGATGCCGATGCCGAGAATGACATCGAGGAAATAGGGATCGAGTCGCGGTGAGATGAGAGAGACGCCGAGGCTGGCGGCGAGCACGGCGAGCACGATGAGTTTGGAGCGGGCGGCCTTCACACTTTTTCCACCTCTGTTTTACCGAGCAGTCCCGCAGGTCGGAAAAGGAGGATGAGGATCAGCACAGCGAAGGCAACGGCATCGGCGTAATTACTCCAGCGTGTGGATTTGATGAGAGTTTCGATGAGGCCGAGCACGAGTCCGCCGAGAGCGGCTCCGGGCAGGCTGCCGATGCCGCCCAGCACGGCGGCGACGAAGGCTTTGAGGCCGGGCATCACACCCATCAGCGGTTCGATGGAGGGATAATTCATCGCGTAGAGAATGCCGCCGGCGGCAGCGAGCGCCGAACCGAGGCCGAAGGTGAAGGAGATGACGACGTTGATGTTCACGCCCATCAACGCGGCGGCCTGCGGATTGAACGAGACCGCGCGCATTGCCATGCCGATGCGGGTTTTCAACACGATGAATCGCAGCGCGACCAGAAGCAGCAGCGTGAGGCCGAGCACGATGAGTTGATGACTGCCGAATACCGCGCCACCGACGGAAAAATTGGTGCTGGGCAAGAGGTCGGGGAACGTCCGTGGATTTTTGCCGAGCACGGCTTGGTGTTGGCCGCCGTATTCGATCAGGAGCGAGACGCCGATGGCCGTGATGAGGACGTTCAGGCGCGGCCGTTCGCGCAGCGGTCGGTAGGCGAGGCGTTCGATGAGGATGCCGATGGCGGCGCAGATGGCCATGGCCAGAACGAGTATCAACACCGCACCGCCGATGGACGGTTGGCGTCCTGCGAGCGGATAAAGAAAAAGGCCGGCGAAGGCGCCGAGCATGAAGACGTCGCCGTGGGCGAAATTGATGAAGCGCAACACGCCGTAGACCATCGTGTAGCCGAGCGCAATGAGCGCGTAGATGGAGCCGAGCGAGAGGCCGTTGACGAGTTGTTGGATCGCTTCGGTCATCAAGGCTGGGGCTCAGCGCGTCGGGTCACGGCGCGATGGTCTGGAGATACTTGAACTGGCCGTTCTTCACCTGCAGCACCACGGCGCTCTTGTCGGCGTCGCGCTTGGCGTTGATGGTGATCTTGCCGGCGACGGCCTCAAAATCCTTCGTGGCGGCGAGCGCATCGCGGATCTTCTGTCCGTCGGTGGAGTTGGCGCGCTTGATGGCGTCCACCATCAGCAATGCGGAATCGTAGCCGTTGGCGGCGAGTGCATCGGGCGTTTCCTTGAAGCGCTTTTTGTAATTCTCGACGAACGCCTTGCTCAACGGCGAGGCGACTTCGGGTGCGTAGTGGGTGGAAAAGTAGTGACCTTCCATCGCCTCGCGGCCGATCTCGATGAGCTTGCTCGATTCCCAGCCGTCGCCGCCGAGCAGCGGCACCTTGAGGTCGAGCTGCTTTGCCTGCTGCGCGATGAGGCCGGCCTCGGTGTAGTAGCCGGGGACAAACACGGCCTCGGGGTTGGTAGCTTTGATGGCAGTGAGCTGGGCCTTGAAATCCTTGTCGCCGCCGCTGTAATCCTGTTCAACCACGATGGTGCCGCCGTTGGCGAGATGGCGTTCCTTGAAGAACTTCGCCAGACCTTTGCTGTAATCACTCTTCACATCGGTGAAGATGGCGACCCGTTTCGCGTTGAGTGTATTGGCCGTGAAGTTCGCCATCACCGTGCCCTGAAAGGGATCGATGAAGCAGACACGGAAGATGAAGTCGCCGATCTCGGTCACCTTCGGATTGGTCGAGGAGGGCGAGATCATCGGGATTTTGTTCTGCTGGCAGACGGGCGCGGCCTCGAGAGAACGCGAGCTGGCCACTTCGCCGAGCAGCGCAACGACCTTGTCGCGGAAGATGAGCTTGCGCACGACGGTGGCCGGTTCGCCGGGCTTGGACTGCGTGTCCTCGGTGATGAGCACGAGCTGTTTGCCGAGCACGCCGCCCGCGGCGTTGATCTCGTCGATGGCCAATTGAGTGCCTTGATGCGACGAGGTGCCGAAGGTCGCTTCCTTGCCCGTGAGCGAAGCGTACTCGCCAATCTTGATGACGCTGGCCGCAGGCGCGCCGTCGTCGGATTTCTTGCAGCCGGCGAGGGCGAGAACGAGCAGGCCGGCGAGAGTGAGGTTGTGTATCGGCTTCATAAGGCGCAGCACTGAGGACAAGCTAGGAAAAAGCCGTTCGACTTTCAACACCGGAACGGGTAAACCTCACCGCCACGAGTTCGTCAACCATCGCACGTTTCGCTCCGCCGCGAACAAAGTCGGGGACGCGGGCGTCCAGTGCGGCAGGTTCGCGGGATTTCTTTATGCGCTTTTTATCAAGCCTCATTGTTGTCTTTGCGTTTGCAGGCACCGCTTGCAAACCCAAGCCGGCCGCGCTGCCGGTGCCGGCGGGCAGTGCCGTGCGGCCGCCCACGCAGGTGGTCGTGGCCGAGGCGAAACGCGAGCTGGTGACCGAGAAGCTGGCGCTCGTCGGCAGTTTCGCAGCGGACGAGCAGGTGGAGATCAAGGCCGAGATCGAGGGTGTGGTGCAGGAAATCAATTTCGAGGAAGGCCAGCCTGTCGAGGCCGGGCGGCTTCTCTTCAAGCTCGATGAATCGAAGTTCTTCCTCGCCATCAACGAGGCTGAATCAAACTTCAAGCTCGCGCAGTCGAACCACGTCCGCGCCGCCCAACTCCTCAAGGAGAAGCTCATCCCGCAGGCGGAGTTCGACCAAGCCGCGGCGCAGTTCGAGGTCAGCCGCGTGACGCTTGAGCTGCGGAACCGGCATCTCAAAGACGCGCGCATCCACGCGCCGTTCGCCGGTGTGATGGGCGCGCGTAATATCAGTCGCGGCCAAGTCATCGCCAAGAACACCGCGCTCGTCACGCTGGTGAAGCTCGACCCCGTGCGCGTGGAATTGCCGGTGCCCGAGCGTTATCTCGGCCAGCTCAAGCTCGGCCAAGTGGTCGAGGTGAGCGTGGCCGCTTATCCCGGCTACAAGTTCAGCGGCGCGATCTTCTTCATCGGCCCGCAGGTGGATGCGAACACCCGCACGGCCGTGGTGAAGGCGCGTTTGCCGAACGAGAAACTCGAGCTGCGGCCCGGGATGCTCGCGCGGGTTGAGTTGCTCCTCGCCTCGCGCGAGAACGCCGTGGTCATCCCCGAGACGGCGATCGGGCAGACCTTCGGAGCCAATCAGGCCGCGGTGTTTGTGGTGGATGCGAACCAGACTGTGCAACTGCGCAAGGTGCGGCTCGGCGTGCGTTTGCCGGACACAGTCGAGGTGCTCAACGGCGTCGAGGCGGGCGAGAAGGTCATCATCGAAGGTCTTCAGAAGATCGCCCCCGGTTTCAAGGTGAAGGTCGCTTCGCCAAGTGATGAGAAGAAGCCGGCCAGACCGTAACATCTTTCGCCCGCGCACCTCGTGATCATCTCCCGTATCAGCATCCAACGGCCGGTGTTGGCCTCGATGATGAGCCTGCTGCTCGTCCTTTTCGGCATCATCGGCCTGAGCCGGTTGCCGGTGCGCGAGCTGCCGGATATCGATCCGCCCATCGTCAGCGTCACGACCATCTATCCCGGCGCCAACGCCGCGGTGGTCGAGACCGAGGTGACCGAGCGGCTCGAGGAAGCGGTGAGCAACATCGAGGGTATCAAGACTCTTTCCAGCACCAGCCGCGAGCAGTTCAGCAGCATCACCATCGAGTTCAATCTCTCCCGCGACATCGAGCTGGCGGCGCAGGATGTGCGCGACCGCGTGGCCCGCGTGCGCGGCCGCCTGCCGGACGCCGTCGAGGAACCGATTGTCGCCAAGCAGGACGCCGACGCGAATCCGGTGATGTGGATCGGCCTGAACAGCGACCGCTATTCAGCGGTTGAACTGACCATGCTGGCTGAGAAACAAATCAAGAACCGTCTGCAGATTGTGCGTGGCGTCTCCTCCGTCACCTTCAGCGCCAAGCGCTACGCGCTGCGGCTCTGGTTGGACGCGGATAAACTGGCCGCGCACAACGTCACGGTGCTGGACGTGCAACGCGCGTTGCGCCAGCAGAATGTCGAGTTGCCCAGCGGCCGCGTGGAGAACCTCAGTCGCGAGATGACCATCCAGACGCGGGGCGAGTTGCGGACGGCGGCGGAGTTCAACCGACTCGTGCTACGCAACGACGGCGCGCGCATCGTGCGGTTGCAGGATGTCGGCGAGGCGCGCGACGGCAGCGAGGAAGAACGCACCATCGCCCGCATCAATGGCAAGCCGTGCATCTTCCTCGGTATCATCAAGCAGTCGAAAGCGAACCTCGTGGACATGGCGCAGGGCATCAAGGCCGAGATGGAGCGCATCCGCCCGACGCTGCCGCTCGGCGTGGAGATGCATCTCAGTTACGACGAGTCCGTCTATGTCGAGCAAGCCATCGAAGAGGTGTGGGGATCGCTCGGCATCGCCTTCGTGCTGGTCGTGCTGATCATCTTTTTCTTCCTCGGCAATCTTCGTTCCACGCTCATCCCGGTGGTTGCGATTCCGGTCTCGATCATCGGCACCTTCGCCTTGTTCAACTTCCTCGGCTACTCGATCAACATCCTCACGATGCTCGCGTTGGTGCTGGCGATCGGCGTGGTGGTGGATGACGCGATCGTGGTGTTGGAGAACATCCACCGGCACATCGAGGGCGGGCTGTCGCCGATGCAGGCGGCGTTCAAGGGGATGGAGGAAATCGCCTTCGCGGTCATCGCCATCACCATCTCGCTCGCGGCGGTCTTCCTGCCGCTGGCGTTCCAGAAGAGCGCGACCGGCCGGCTGTTCGTCGAGTTCGCCGTGGCCGTCGCGGGCTCGGTGGTGATCTCCGCTTTCGTGGCGCTCACCCTCACGCCGATGATGTGTGCGCGCCTACTCAAGCCGGCTGTTGAACACAAGCCGTGGCTCATCTTCCGACCGTTCGAATGGTTCTTGCTCAAGCTCACCGCCGCCTACCAGCGCGTGCTCGGCTGGTCGCTGCGGCATCGCTGGGTAATCCTGCTCGTCGGCGTGGCGAGTTGCTGGCTGATGCTGAAATCCTACGCGCTGCTCGAGAAAGAGTTTCTGCCGGACGAAGACAAAGGCCGGCTGCTGTGCTTCCTCAGCACGCCCGAGGGAAGCACCGCCGAGTACACGGACCGGATGATGCGCAAGATGGAGACGCACATCCAGAAGGTGCCCGAGGTGTACACCTACGGCGCGGTGGTCGCGCCGAGCATCGCCGGGCCGGGGCAGGCAAACAGCGGCATCATGTTCGTCCGGCTCAAGGCCGACCGCGAGCGCAGCGTGCGCGACATCGTCACCGGCCCGGAAGGATTGCGCGCGAAGTTCTTCAACGAGATTGAAGGAGGCATCGCCGTCGTGCAGATCCCGAAGGCCATCGGCCGCGGTTTCAGCGCGCCGTTGCAACTGGTGGTGCAGGCGAACGACCTCGAGAGCCTCGACCGGTTCGCGACCGGTTTCGTCAACAAGTTGCGCTCGGCCAATTATCTCATGAACGTCCGCTCCTCCTACGAGGTGACCAAGCCCGAGTTGCGTCTGCGGATCGACCGCGACCGCGCGGCCGCGCTCGGCATTTCGGTCGAGGACATCGCACGCACGCTGCAGATACTCTTCGGCGGTCGCGATCTCAGCCGCGTGAAGATCGACAGCAAGGAGTACGAGGTGATCGTGCAGCTTGAGCGCGAGGCGCGGCTCACGCCGCAGGATATTGATAAGCTTCACGTGCGCAGCGTCACGGGCGAATTGATTCAGCTCAGCGCGTTGCTCCGGCCCGAGGCGATCTCCGCGCCGAACTCCATCCAGCACCACAACCGCCTTCGTAGCACGATCATCTCGGCCACGCCGTCCGGCGTTCCGCTGGGCACGGCGATGGACCGCGTGGAGGCGCAGGTGCGCGAAGCGTTGCCGGCCGATTTCCTCTACGAATGGACGGGCGAATCGGCCGATCTGAAGGAGGCCGGCCGGGAAACTTGGTGGATACTCGGGCTGGCGTTGCTCATCGTTTACATGGTGCTTGCCTCGCAGTTCGAGAGCCTGCTGCATCCGCTCACTGTGCTGCTCGCGGTGCCGCTGGCGGCGGTGGGCGCGTTCGGTCTGCTCTGGTTGGTCGGTTACGCGGGGAAGGTGGGATGGATTCCTCCGGTGCCAGCGATGACGATCAATCTTTTCAGCCAGATCGGTCTCGTGTTGCTGGTCGGTTTGGTGACGAAGAATTCGATCCTGCTCGTTGAGTTCGCCAATCAGCAGCGGACGCAGGGTGTCGCGGCGCGCGAGGCGATGCTGCGCGCGGGCGTGGTGCGGTTGCGCCCGATTCTGATGACGGCTTTCTCGACCATCGCGGGCATCCTGCCGATCGCGATCGGGTTTGGTGCAGGCGCGGAAAGCCGCCGGCCGATGGGCATCGTGGTCGTGGGCGGAATGCTCACCAGCACGTTCCTCACGCTGATCATCATCCCGGTTGTGTACACGCTCTTCAGCGATGTGGGCGGGTGGTTCTCGGAAAAGAAGAAGCCGGTACAGTCGGTCGTCGTCGGTTCATCCAGTGAACGGAAGTGAAGCTGCTCGCGGCTTACGCGAACGTCTTCTTCAAGTACTCGAGGCTCTTCGTGGCGATGACTTCCGGGCCTTCGTCGAAGTTGAACACCTCCACCGACACCACGCCATCGTAGCCGACTTCCTTGAGCGCGGTCGCAATCGGGCGGAAATCAATCTCGCCGAAACCGGGCCCTTTCAGGTTCGCGTCGTTGGCGTGGAAGTAGGCGAACTGACCTTTGCTTTCGCGGATGATCTGCGGGATCGGCTTACCCATCGAGCACATCGCTTTCACATCGAGGATCACGCTCACCGCCGGGCTGTTGAACTGCTGGGCGAAACGGATTCCCTCGGTCGCGGTGTTCACGAAGTTCGTCTCGCTCGGTGCCAGCGGTTCGAAACAGATGGTCACGCCGCGGTCCTCGGCGCGTTTCACCGCGTCGCGGAAGACGGCGGCCGCCCATTCCCAACCTTGCTCGAAGGAGACGCCGTCCATCAGGTTCCGTTGCTTGGGCGAGCCGACCACGATGCTTCGGCCGCCGAGGTCGCCGCAGAAGTTCACCAACTCGGTGAAGTAGCGCGCAGTCTTGTCGCGCACCGCTTGATCGGGATGCGTCAGGTACATCCCTTCGGCTTGCACGAGTACCCAGTGGATACCCGAGATCGCGATGCCCGCCCGCGCGGCGAGGTCCCGGACACGCGCACGTTCGGTGGCCGAGATGTCGGTGACATATTTGGCGAGAGTGAAGGGGGCAATCTCGACGGCGTCGTAGCCGACCTGTTTCGCGTAAGCGAAGGTGTCCTCAATTTTCCAATCCTTGAAGATCTCGTTGCAGATGCCGAATTTCATGGACGTCTTGTAACGGGAGGGATGAGAGTGCGCGAGCCTCTTCGCATGAAGCACTTCTACACAGGTCCCGTGGTGAACACCGAGATGCTGGTGTCGATGCTGGAGAAACATGGCATCGCCGCGGTGCAGGAGTTCGACGATCCGTCGTTGCCCGACGACGGTGACCTGAACCGACTGGCGAAGGTGCTGGTGCCCGAAGCCGATTACGCCCGTGCCCACGAACTATTCTACGCCCCGCGCGAGGATGAGCTGTAGCCGGCGGTTCACTCCAGCGTCCCGCTAGGCCGATTGATCCTCTGCTCGGCGGCGAATGCTGAGCAGGACAACGAAGGCCACGCCGCCAGCCACTGTGGGCCTGAACAAAATCGGGCGCTGGGCCGCCTCGCGCCATTCCTCGCTACCGTGGTCGGGGCCGTGTCCCTGTCCGTCGCTGATGTCGATGGTGACCCGTCCCGAAGTGTAGAGGTGGTGGACAACGAAACAGGCGGCCGTTCCAAGGAGAGCCGCGACAACAAAAGCGATAATCAAGCCCCTCATGCGGAGCGTGGATGTTGACGAGGTTGGCGTCAGGCCAACAACGCTTTTACGGGATGCACTTCTTCCACGCCGGTGAGGCGCTGATCGAGTCCCTGGAACTTGTAGCTGAAGCGGCGGTGATCGACGCCGAGGCAATGCAGGAGGGTCGCGTTCAACTCGTTCAGATGCACCGGATCCTTCGTGATGTTGTAGCTAAAATCGTCGGTCTCGCCGTGGACATAGCCGCCCTTGATGCCGCCGCCGGCCATGTACATGCAGAAGTTGCGCGGGTGATGGTCGCGTCCGTAATTGTCGGGCTTGAGCGTGCCTTGTGAATAGACGGTGCGGCCGAACTCGCCGCCCCAGACGACGAGGGTGTCCTTCAACAGACCGCGCTGCTTGAGGTCCAGAATGAGCGCGCCGCAGGCTTGGTCGGTGTCGCGGCATTGGCCGCCGATATCCTTGGGCAAACCGCCATGCTGATCCCAGCCGCGATGAAGAATCTGCACGGCGCGGACGCCGCGCTCGGCCATGCGCCGTGCCATGATCGCGCTGTGGGCGAACGTGCCGGGTTTGCTCACCTCCGGCCCGTACATTTCGAGCACGTGCTTCGGTTCTTTCGAGAGATCCACCAGTTCCGGCACGCTCGTTTGCATCCGGAACGCCATTTCGTATTGAGCGATGCGCGTCTGCGTCTCGGGATCGCCGAGGCGCTGATGGTTGATCTCATTGAGTTGGTTCAAACCATCGAGCATCGCGCGGCGCGTCGCGGAATCCACGCCCGGCGGGTTCTGGATGAAGAGCACGGGGTCGCCCTTGGAACGGAGCGCGACGCCGTTGTGCTTGGTGGCGAGGAAACCGGAACTCCACATGCGCGTGAAGAGCGCCTGCGCATTCGCGCCGGAGGACCAGGTGGGGGTGAGCACGACGAACGCGGGGAGATTCTCGTTCTCGCTGCCGAGGCCGTAGCTGAGCCACGAGCCGAGGCTGGCCTTGCCGGGCACCTCGGTGCCGGTCATCACGAACGTGCAGGCGGGGTCGTGGTTGATGGCGTTGGTGTGGACGGTCTTGATGAGCGCGAGGTCATCGGCGATCGGCCAGTGGTGTTTGAGCAGTTCGCTGATCCACATGCCGGACCGACCCTGCTGCTCGAACTTGAACATCGAGGGCGCGACGGGGAAACGCTTCTGGCCGCTGGTCATCGTGGTGAGGCGCTGGCCTTTTTGCACGGATTCGGGCAGATCTTTATCGAAATGTTCTTTGAGCTTCGGCTTGTAATCCCACAGGTCGAGCTGCGACGGGCCGCCATTCATGTGCAGGTAGATGACCCGTTTGGCGGTGGGCGCGAAATGCGGCAACTCCGGCAAGGCCGGGTGAATCTTTGAACCGTAATTCCTTCCCGCCGCCGGCGCGGCGCGCAACGTGGAAGGCATCGTGGCGAGCGCGACAGAACCGAGGCTGAGGCCGGCACTGGCGAAGAACTGGCGGCGCGTCTGTTGCCGGGCGAATTCGTGGAGTGGGTTCATAGGAAAGGATGTTTTAGCCGTGGCTCGGTTCAGTTTTTCGTCACCACTTCATCGAGGTTTAGCAGCAGGTTGGCGACCATCGTGTAGGCGGCCAACTCCACGGGGTCGAGACCGGCTTTCGCCGGTGTTTCGCCGTACTTGATGAGCTTCTCTGCGGCTTCCTTGTCTTTCTGGTAGCGCGCGAGTTGCTTATCGAGTGTGGCCTTGAGGATCTTCTGCTCCGCCGCCGTCGGCTTGCGCGAGGTGACGATGCGAAAACCGAGATCGAGCCGGGACTCGGGCTTGCCGCCTTCGATGATCAGGCGTTGGGCAAAATGCCGCGCGGCCTCGATGTGCTGGATGTCGTTCAACAACTGCAACGCCTGCAACGGGGTGTTGCTGCGCTCGCGCCGGACGCAGCTCTGCTCGCGGTTCGGTGCATCGAATGTGGCCATGAACGGCGGCGGCGCCGTGCGTTTGAGGAAGGTGTAGAGGCTGCGGCGGTAGAGGGCTTCGCCGTGGTCCTGCACGTAGTTGCGCGTATTGCTGCCGCCGAAGCCGACGGGTTCCCAGATGTTCTCGGGTTGATACGGCTTCACACCTTTGCCACCGAGGGTTTGGACCAGCAGGCCGCTGACGTAAAGGGCGTTGTCGCGGATGACCTCGGCGTCGAGCCGGAAGCGCGGCCCGTGCGCGAACAGGCGGTTCTCGGGATCCATCTGCAACGGTTTGGCGGTGATCCTGGAATCCTGCCGGTACGTGGCGGAGGTGACGAGCAACTTCACGAACCGCTTCACATCCCAACCTTGTTCCATCCACGTGCCGGCCAGCCAGTCGAGCAACTCCGGATGCGTCGGCGGCTCGCCTTGCGAACCGAAGTCGGCGCTGGTCTTGACGAGACCGAGCCCGAAGAACTGTTGCCAGAAACGATTCGCGGCCACGCGCGCCGTGAGCGGGTGCTTAGGGCTTACAAGCCAGTTCGCGAGGTCGAGGCGCGTGGGAGCGTTGGTGGATTTAGGCAGCGGCGGCAGGATGGCCGGCACGCCGCGCTCGACCTTCTCGCCGGTCTTGTTGTATTGGCCGCGGAGGTGGATGAACGCGTCACGCTTGTTCGGCAAGTCCGCCATCACGAACGTGCTCGGGATCGTTTTGTCCCCCGCGTCGCGCTCGTCCTTCGACTTCTTGAGCTTCTCGTTCAGTTCGGCGAACTGGCTTTTAGTCTTCTCCCAAACGAACTGGATGTAATGCTCATCAATCGCGCGCCGCTGCGCGTCGGTGCGCTTGTCGGCATCGGCTTTGAAGGCGTCCTGCACCGGCTGCGGCAGCGTCTTTTTGTCCACGGATTTCTTCCACGCGTCGAGCGCGAACGCCGGGTTATCAGCGGGATTGGTTGAATCGGCGATGCCGGCCTTGTCCCAATGCACCGTGCCTCCGGATTGCGTGAAGGCAATGCCGGTAATCTTCGTGCCGGCCTTGATGCCGAGCTTCGCAGCCGACACTTCGAGACGCACCCATTTGCCGGCCTCGGGCAATTTGCCCATCAGCACTTTCTCGGGCGTGTTTTTGATGCCGTAATTAATCGCCTCCTCGTCGCCCCAGTTGGCGCGGTGCTTCCAGCCATCGGTGTGGAACTGGAGCATGATCGCCTTGGGCGGATCTAGCAGGTCGAGGTAAACGTGGGCGAAGAATTTGCCCGTGGCCGTCGGCGTGAGTGGCTGGCTGGCGTCGGTGAAGAAATCCTGAGCCACGCCGGTCCCCTTGCGCATCAGCGCGCGTTTGCCGGAAAAGACAGGGCCTTTGGCGGAGTCAATCCACGTGGTCGGCGCGGTGCTGGCGTTGACGGCGGCTTTCGCCCCGGCGGGGAAATCATCATCCACCCACACCGTTTCCGTGATCTTCACCGCGTTGGTATCAGTGGCGGGCGGCTCGTACTTCAGCGTGACGAGACGTTCCTTCGCCTGTTTCTCGATCGCAGTGATGGTCGCAGTGAAAGCATCGAGTTTCCGCTGCTGCTCGGGCGTGCGGAGCTTGAGCACCGGCGGCGTGAGCAGCGCGTTGCCGTCCATCGCGGGATCCGCCGCGCTGTTGAAGAAGGCGAAGAGCGAATAGAATTCCTTTTGCGAAATCGGGTCGAACTTGTGGTCGTGGCAGACGGCGCAGCCGGCGGTGAGACCCATCCAGACGGACGCGGTGGTCTCCGTGCGATCGACCGCGTAGCGGAAGATGAACTCCTCGCCGATCGAGCCACCTTCGCTGGTGGTCACGTTACAGCGGTTGAAGCCGGAGGCGATCTTCTGGTCTTGCGTGGCGTTTGGCAGCAGATCGCCGGCGAGTTGCTCGATGGTGAACTTGTCGAAGGGCAGATTGCGGTTGAAGGCGTTCACCACCCAATCGCGGTACGGCCACATCGAGCGCTCGTTGTCGAGGTGCAGTCCGTGCGTGTCGGCGTAACGCGCGGCGTCGAGCCACGGCCGCGCCATGTGCTCGCCGTAACGAGGGTTGGCGAGCAGGCGATCCACGAGCCGTTCGTACGCATCGACCGACTTGTCGGCGAGAAAGGCATCCACCTCCTCCGGCGTCGGAGGCAGTCCGGTGAGATCGAGCGACAGACGGCGAATGAGAGTCTCGCGGCTCGCCTCGGGCATCGGATTGAGGCCGCTGGATTCCAGTCTCGTGAGGATGAAGGGGTCCACGCCGTTGCGGCTCCACTTGGCTTCCTTGACTTTCGGCAGGGCCGATTTCGTCACCGGCTCAAAAGCCCAGTGCGTCTGGAACTGCGCGCCCTGTTCGATCCACGCCTTCATTTTCGCGATCTGCTCGGTCGAAAGTTTCTTGTGACTGTCCGGCGGCGGCATCATGTCGTCGGGATTTTTGGTCGTGATGCGTTGCCACAGTTCGCTGGCTTTCAGATTGCCGCCCTTCACCACGGTAGCGCCATCGCGCACGGCGAAGAGTCCATCCTTCGTGTCGAGCCGCAGCTTGGCTTTGCGCTGCTGTTCGTCCGGCCCGTGGCAATGATAGCAGTTGTCGGAAAGAATCGGGCGGATGTCGCGCGTGAACTCAATCTTCGCGGAAGCGGCGAAGGCCGGGAGCGCGCCGAGCGCACTGAGCGCAGCGAGGCTCGACAAGGAACGAAGGAACATGGGCTGCAATCGCATGGTTAAAGTGTAAAGTGGCGCTCGGCGCAGGCAAGCCTGCGCTCGTTGTTTCTGACGCCGAACGGACGCCGATATTCGCGCTGGCCGCGAGGCGCGTGTGCGGACTTTGCCCTTGAACAAAGGTTGGCAGAGTGGTGTCCTAAAGCCGTGCAATCACCCAGCCCATTCGCCGCATCCGGCTGGCCTCATCACCAGATGAGCCGGCGGGAGCTGTTGCGCGCAGGCGGACTGGGGTTGCTCGGGCTTTCATTGCCGGAATTACTGCACGGCCGCGTCCACGCCGCCGGTGCGGCGGGCAAAGGTTCCTTTGGTCGCGCCAAATCCTGCATCTTGCTTTTCATGTGGGGCGGGCCGGCGCATCAAGACACGTGGGATCTCAAGCCCGATGCGCCGCGCGAGATCCGCGGCGAGTTCGCGCCCATCTCGACCAACGTGCCGGGCATCCAGATTTGCGAACACTTCCCGCTGCTCGCCAAGCGTGCCGACAAACTCTCTCTCGTGCGCTCGATGACGCACGACAACGGCGACCACACCACCTCCACCAGTTATCTGTTGACCGGCCAACCACCCGCGCGCAGCGGCGCGATGCGCGAGCAATGGCCGCACATGGGATCGGTGCTCTCCAATCTCGGCCGTGGCAAAGGCGCGTTGCCGCCGTTCATCTCGATGCGGCCGAAACTGGAGAACGACGTGCCGCGTTTCGTGGAAGAGAGTCAGGGCCAATTCGCCGGCTGGCTCGGTTCGCTTCACGATCCGATGACGATTGATGCCGATCCGAGCCGAGCGGATTACAAGATCGGCGAATTGGCGTTGCAACCGGAGCTTTCCGTGCGCCGCCTCGAGACGCGCCGCGAATTGCTCGACCAATTGGATCGCCGATTGGGAGGAAGCGCTGCTGCGTTTGCCGCGCAAAACCTCAACAACCAGCGCGCCTTTGACCTACTCACCGCCGCAACGACACAGCGCGGCGCGTTCAATCTCGAAGAGGAACCGCGGCGTGTGCGCGAACGGTACGGACTGAATCCGCACGGCCAATCCGTGCTGCAAGCGCGGCGGCTCGTCGAGCGCGGCGTCCCGCTCGTCACGGTTTTTTGGCCCAACGACGGCATCAAAAACGTGAGCGTCTATTGGGACACGCACAGCCGCAACTTCGTGGACTTGAAGACGCGCTTGATGCCCGTGGCCGATCAGGCTTTCAGCGCGTTGCTCGACGATCTCGGGTCGCGCGGGATGCTCGACGAGACGCTTGTGATCTGGACCGGCGAATTCGGCCGCACGCCGCGCGTGGGGCAGCGCTCAAGCGACGCGGGCGCAGGCGCGGACGGGCGCGATCACTGGGCGGGCTGTTTCACGAGTGTGCTGGCTGGTGGCGGCGTGAAGGGCGGTTTCGTGTACGGCAAGAGTGACAAGGATGCCGCGTTTCCCGCCGAGAATCCCGTCGCGCCGCAGGATCTCGTCGCCACGGCGTATCATCTGCTCGGCGTGCCCGAGGAACAGATTCTTCACGATGTGGCGGGGCGGCCTCAATTCATCCGACCGGGCCGGACGATCTCGGATCTTCTCCTCTGAAGACGGGCGGTTCAGCGATTGAACAGCAAAAAGAGAGCGTCGATCGGGAGCAGGAAGGTGTCGGCGAACGCCGAGAACGGAATGTCGAACGCGGCGAGGGCGCGTGTGCCGGGGCCGGTGGTGTCGCTCTTCGGCGTGCGCATATCGATGATGTCCTGGCGCACGCCGGGATAAATCGAGGGGTAGTAAACATCCCGTTGATTAATGCGTGCGCTCAATGTGCCGCAGCCGGAGATGCCGAGCGCGATGGCAATCAGGCAAAGTCCGAGGATCATCTTTTTCATGGCAATAGTTCGTCAGGCAACACGCGTGATTCTAGACTTTGTGTCGCGGTTTTCAAGCCTGGAACAGTAATGGTTCAGGAGTTCCTCGGCATGTTTGCGGGCGGCGTCGGATTGGCCGCCGAGCATGCGGGCGAGTTCGGTGACACGCTGCTTCTTCTCCAAGAG
Organism: Pedosphaera sp.; assembly: GCA_009691645.1. Classification (GTDB taxonomy): domain Bacteria; phylum Verrucomicrobiota; class Verrucomicrobiia; order Limisphaerales; family SIAT01; genus SIAT01. The sequence continues at coordinate 17,608 of SIAT01000009.1, forward strand.
CTGGATGTCGGTGAGCGTGCGGTCGCCTTTCACTTCCTTGCTCACGACATAGTGCGCATCCGCCGCAGCGGCGACCGGCGCGAGGTGGGTGATGCAGAGCACCTGCCGTTGCGCGGCGATCTGGCACATCTTCTCGCCGACGGCGTGGGCGGTCTCACCGCCGACATTCGCGTCCACTTCATCGAAGATGAGCACGGGCACTTCGTCCTGCGCGGCGAGCACGGTCTTGAGCGCGAGCATCACGCGGGCCATCTCGCCGCTGGAGGCGATGGCGCGCAACGGGCGTGCCGGCTCGCCGGGGTTCGGTGCGAAGAGAAATTCGATCTGATCAAAACCGCTGGCGGTCGCCGTCCCGTTCTGGACGAGCGCCACGTCGAACTGGCTCTGCTTGAAGCCGAGGGCGGCGAGTTGGGCGCAGGCGGCCTTCGTTAATTTCGGGATTACCTTGCGCCGTGCGGCGGTGAGGTCCTTGCCGGTTTTGAGGAGATCGGCGTCGAGGCGCACGATCTCGGCATTGAGCCGCGCGAGTTCCGCGTCGCGCGATTCGAGGCTCTGCAATTTCCTTTTCGCCTCGTCACCGAAGGCGATCACCTCGGCGAGCGTGCCGCCGTACTTGCGCTTGAGCGAGTGGATGAGATTGAGCCGTTCCTCCAACTCGGCGAAGCGCGAGGGGTCGATCTCCACGCGGTCGGCGTAGCGTGAAAGCTCGCTCTGCAATTCGCGGAGCAGCGCGACGGATTGGCTGTGAAGCTCGGCGAGCGGCGCAGCGGCGGCGTCCACGCGCTGGAGTTCCTGCAACGTGCGGCCCAGTGCGCCCGCTTGTGTGAGCAGCGACTGTTCCTCTTCGCCGAGGGAGCCGAGTGCGCTGTGGCTCAGCTCAAGCAGATGTGCCGCGTTGCTAGCGCGCTGGTGGTCCTGCTCCACCTGCGTTTCTTCGTCGGGCTGGAATCGGGCGGCGCTGATCTCGCTGGCTTGATGGCGCAACAAGTCGAGTTGTTGCGCGTAAGTCTTCTCGTCAATGATGAGTGAAGCCTTCTCCATCTCCAACGCGGCGCGGGTGCGGACGAGGTCGGCGAATTGTCCGCGCGGTTTCTCCAACGCGCCAAAGGCGTCGAGAATGGCGAGTTGCCGCGCGGGTTGGAGGAGCGATTGGTGGTCGTGCGGCCCGTGCATATCCACGAGCCAATCGCCGATGGCGGCGAGTGTCTGGAGCGTGGTGGGCGAGCCGTTGACGAACTGGCGGTTCGCACCCGCAGCAGTGAAAGTGCGTTTGAGAACGAGCTGGTTTTCCTCGCACGGCTCCAGTCCGTTTTCATCGAGAAACGATTTGATTGGCGCGCGCAGCGTGGCGATGTCGAAGATCGCCTCGACGGTGCAGGCGTCGGCACCGGCGCGGATGAGTGTGCGGTCGGCGCGTTCGCCGAGGAGGAGATTGAGCGCACCGATGATGATGGATTTGCCAGCGCCGGTCTCGCCGGTGATGGCATTGAAGCCGGGGCGCAGTTCGAGCGCCAGATCGGCCACGAGGGCGAGGTTCTTGATGCGCAGCGTGGTTAACATCGCAAAATCGTTGGCGTTGAATTTGCCGTCTCTGCTACCGTTGGGCAAAAGAAATGTCGTTCTCACTCACCTTTCTCGGCACGGGCACCTCGCAGGGGGTGCCGATCATCGGTCAGGAATATCCCGAATCGTTCCTCGCCAATCCGAAGAACCACCGGTTGCGCCCCTCGATCTATGTCGAGACGGATGCGGTGCGGTTGGTGGTGGACACGACGCCGGAGTTCCGGCTCCAGATGTTGCGCGAGAAGATCAGCCGCGTGGATGCGGTGCTCTTCACGCACTCGCACGCGGATCACATCTTCGGCTTGGATGATTCCCGGCGTTTCTGCGAGATGGCCGGCCGGCCGATGCCGATCTACGCGAACGCGCAGACGCTCGGCGATTTGCAGCGCGTCTTTGCCTATGCGTTCGTGGAGGGGCCGAAACCGCCCGGTTACTTCGTGCCCGAGCCGCATGTGATCGAGGGGCCGTTCGAGCTGGGCGACCTGCGCATCACGCCGTTCGATCTGCCGCACGGCAGGATGGGGTCGCTCGGTTTTCTCTTCGAGCAAAACGGACGGAAACGGCTGGCGTATTGCAGTGATTGCAAAGAGGTGCCGCCGGCGGTGGTGGAGCGGATCCGCGGCGTGGAAGTGGTGGCGTTGGATGCGCTGCGGCCGCAGCCGCACTGGACGCACATGAGCCTCGACGAGGCGCTCACCGCGGCGCGGCGCATCAATGCCGGCCGCACGTATCTGACGCACCTCACGCATTACTACGATCACGACGTGAGCCAAGCCGAGTTGCCCGCCGGCGTGGAATTGGCATACGACACGCTGAAAGTGAGTTTCAACGATTAGGTTCGGAGAACGCCGTGGGGCAGGGGAAAGAGCCGTGTTATTCGGTGCTTCCAGTGAAAAAGAAAAGGGGCGTTGTACACGCCCCTTTCTTGTTTTGAATTTGTTGTGACTGCCTACACGCCCATTCCATCTTCGAACGAGCCGCCGGCGACAGGGAAGCAGAGGTGGTCGCGCACATAGCTGATGCCATTGGCGCTGCACGAGTCGAGGTCTTGATAGGCGCTCTCGGCTTCGACGATGAGCGGCGCGGTCTTGGTCCCCATCACCTTACAATAGCGGGCGGGATAACCGATGTTGATGAGCATCTCCGCGTAGCGGACCATGTTGAGTTCGCCCGAGGGAAGATCGGTGAACTGCATCGCGCGGCCGGACCATTCGCTCTCCATTTTGCGGAGCGGGACCCCTTTGCGGATGACGAAATTCTTCACGTGGCAGGCATACACACGCGGGCCGACCTTGCGGAAACGCGTTTCCCAATCCTCGCCTTCCCAGCAGTGCGAAGGATCGGCGTTCACGGCGAGAACTTTGTCGCCATCGCACGCGCCGACGAGCATCAGGAAGTCATCGGCGCACATCGCGGCGGTGCCGGGATGGATCTCGTGGGCGAGGTAGATACCGAGCTTGCGGGCGTGCGCGCGGATCTTGCCGGTCTTGCGCACGAAACGGTCGCAACCGGCCTTGAGCAGATCATAATCGCCGCCCTTCCAGAAGCCCCACGGATAACCGGTCGCCATCTCCCAACCGAACGCCACGCCCCAGAACATCGGCACGATCTTGATGCCGAGTTCCGAGCAGAGATCGAGCAGGCGCAGGATGTAGTCCTCGCTCCACGCCTCGATCTCGGCGAGCGATTTCTTGGCGACATCGGCGGGGATGAACGGGCGGATGGTCGGACTGCCGGTCCACGCCGTGGTGTGCACCCAGAACGCGCAGTGAGAGGAGATGCCGTCGAGGCTCATCTTGGCCTTCTCGAAAGTCTGGCGGATTTCCTTCACCGTCTTGAAGCCCCCCTTGTCGTTGTGGAGCATGTAATTGCTCGGTTGGGCGCCGGCCGCGCCGGCCTTTCTGGCGTAGGCGAGGAAGTCGGCGAGGCTCTTGGAACCGTGCTGGGCACCTTCAACGCTGGGGTGATAAATCGGCTTGGCCATAGTGTGGTTGTTGATTTGCGGTTGCTAAGACGCGCACAGAAATAGCGAGTGAGGGAGACGATTGCAACCGGAAAGAGGGTGGCGACGCGCGAACCTGCTCCGGTCAGCGCACCTGTGGCCGCGCTGCGATCAGCAGGGGATGTGGCTAATCCGCAAATGGACTCGTCGTGGCCACACGTGACCCGGTCTGGGGCAGTCGTGCTCCGAAGCGGTGAAGGAAGAACCGAGGCGCGGTCAACGCGGTTCCGGGCAGGGGCAGGGGTGTACGCGACCGCCGCTTCAGTTCACCGCTTGGGCGCGGTCTTGGCTGGAGTGACGGGCGCGATGGGCAGGGCTTTGGCTTCGGCCTTGAGTTTGATCCAACTGTGCCACCCCTTCTCGAACATCGGTAGGCCGCCTGGCCACTGGGCGTGGATGTATTTGGCGAAGGTCAAGCTGGGGTCGTCGGATTGCTCGGTGTTCCGTCCGGTGACGATGCCAGCCATGAACTTTGTCGCCTGTGGATTCGACATGAAGAAATCGAACAGCGAGAAGCCCAAGTCATAGCCTTGAGACACGTTGCCATCGAACATCTTCGCCCACGCGTCGTAGTCGGATGAGGGGAGATACTTGGCGAGCGTCGGCAGCTTGCCTTCCTCGCGCATTTTGTTCAGGCGCACCCAGCGTGCCTGCTTGTCCTTTTTCAACGTGGTGCCTTCAGCCCAAGCCGGTTCACCGAACCAGTCCGCGCTCCCCTCGACCATCCAGAACGGCATCGCGCCGAACATCTCGTCCATGATCGCGTGGGTGCCCTCGTGCAGCAGCGTCGGCACCAGCAGCCACGTCTGCTGCTGTCGCCACGTGACGATCTCCCGCGTGCGCGGGCTGTAGTAGCCGAGCAGATTCTTGGTCACTTCCTTTTTGTAACGGGCCAACGAATACGCCGCGTAATCGTCGAACTGGCCGAAGATGCGGTAGCGGACCGTGAACCCCTGCCGGACACCACGGCCGAAGACGCGCGTGTGTTCCTTGATGAGTCGGTCGAGACCGTAGTTCACGAGATTCTCCATCTCCGGCTTCAGTTCGTAGTTGTAAGCGGCGAAGCGTCCGTAGCCGCGTCCCACGAAATCCGCATCAGAATAAGTCGCGCCAAAAACGGGCGACACCATGACGAGCAGCAACAATACAAACGGGAGAAACCGGAAGGCGAAGGGAGTGGCCGATTGCTTCAACATGGCTCTCAAACTTCTTCCAAGATGCCGTCACCCGTGGTTTCTGTAAAGGTGCAAACTCCGCCCCTGCCACGCGCAAACAGGTTTGCCTTCGCTGTTGAACTGACCGCACCATTCCCCGCCGCGCCATGCGGTCTGAATGACGCCGACCTTTTACGACACGCACGCGCACCTCGATTATCCCGATTACGCGGACGACTTCGCGCTGATGCTCGAGCGCGCCACGGCGGCCGGCATCACGCGACTCATCACCATCGGCACCGATCTCGAGAGCAGCGCGCGCGCCGTGAAACTGGCCGAGACGCATGCGGAGATCTTTGCCGCCATCGGCTGGCATCCGGGCAACGCACTCGAGGCACCCGAAGAGATCCGCGTGCCGTTGCGCGAGTTGGCGCGGCATCCGAAGGTCGTCGCCATCGGCGAGACGGGCCTCGACTACTACCGCTTGCCGAGCGCGAGCGGCGGCACCGCCGAGGACGACGCGCGTTACAAAGCGAAACAGATCGCGATTTTCCAGCAGCAACTCGAGGTGGC
>SIAT01000010.1 GCA_009691645.1 Pedosphaera sp.
CAACACAACGGCCGCTTCCCGCAATCCTTCGACAGCGTGCTCGCTCTGCCCGGCATCGGCCGCTACACCGCCGGCGCCATCTGCAGCATCGCCTACAATCTGCCAACGCCGATTCTCGACGGCAACGTCATCCGCGTGCTCACCCGACTTTTTGGCATCGGCACGAATCCAAAAGAAAAACCGACCAACGAACAGCTCTGGACACTCGCGCGCGCGCTCGTTGAAGCAGCCCATCATCTTCCGCCATGTCGCGATGACAACGCGCCTCGCTGCTCGCATCTGAACCAATCGCTCATGGAACTCGGCGCGCTCATCTGCACACCGCAGAATCCTCGCTGCGCGGATTGCCCCGTGCGCCGCCACTGCGTCGCGCACCGCGAAAATCGCACCGCAGAATTGCCGAGCGTCGGTCCGCGCACGAAAGCCACAGCGCGCCGTTTCATCGCCTTCGTCGTCGAACGTGACGGCACGTTCCTCGCTCGCCAGCGTCCAGCGGGCGTGGTGAATGCGCATCTTTGGGAATTCCCGAACGCCGAAGCTGACGCGCGCGTTGCGCGTGTCCCTGCTCGTGATTCGCTCGCGCAATTCGCCGGCAAGCAACTCGGTCTCTCGCTCACGAACTTCACGCCGCTCGCCACGGTGCGCCACTCGATCACGCGTTACCGCATCACGCTCGAAACGCACCGCGCCCGTTGGTCCGGAAAGAACGGCTCGACGAAAGACATCGGCCGCTGGTTGAGTTTGGAAGAATTACACGCACTGGCTTTCACCAGCGCGCACCGGAAGATTCTGGAACGACTGCAACCGACTGCCGTCACTTGCTGACCGGCACCGGCACGGCGTCCACCTCAATGCGATTGCCGCCGATGACAGCGCGGCCCTGCACACGCGGCGCAGGCGCAAGTTGCTGCTGCTGCTTCACGCCACCGAGATCGCGCTGATTGCCTGCCGCGTCTTTGGCTGCCGCGCCCTTCAGTTGTGATTCCGGCACCATCACCGGCATCTGATAATTCCCCTCGAACAACACGCGCTGGCGCAGGCTGCGGTTGGTTCCGATGACTTGGAAATCGAACGCCTCGGCCGACACTTTGGACTGTTCCTGGCGGAGCTGCACCGCGCGATTGCCCAACAACTCATCGCGCTTGACCGGCTCCTGTTTCATCTCTTCGCGCCGAGCGTCGGGAGCGATCTTGCGGCCCGCCTCGCCGACGACCACGTTGCCGAGATAAACCGAGCCGTCACTGTCCACCACGCGCACGACGTCGCCTTCGCGTTCGAGTTGGAAATTCACCAGCACACGCGGCTCGCCAGGCGCATTCAAGTTGCGGCGATACGCCTGCTGCTCCCGCGCAGCCGTCTGCGAGAAGTTCTGCTGCAAGTACGACGCGCCCTGCGCACCGTCAGCTTTATTTGTCTTCTCGTTCACGCCACGCACGGCGAAGCCAGTCGGCCCACCAGCGCCGGAAAATGCCGCAGCCGGAGAGATCGCCGCGGACGGCGCGACTTTCTTCGCGGTGAGCAAAGTGTTCGCTGCTTCATTGAATGCGTCCGCTTTCGTTTCGCCTTCTTTGGCTTCTTTTGATGCAGCCGGTTTGTCCGAAGAAGCCAACTGAGGCTCGTTGGGCGCGCGGCGCACCACGGACATGTTCAACGCACGCGACTTCGCGGCAGTGATGGCACTGGCTGAAGGCGCGCCGGGCGCGATCTCGGCGGGCGGCGTGGCGGCGAGAACGTTCTTCACTGGCGCGGATGCCCTCGCCAAATCCGACGACACCCCGGCGCCAGCTTCGGCTCCTGCTCGGCCAGCAGATGCAACACTGTTCGGTTGCGGCGACCGCGTAACCGGAGCCGTTGCCGAAGACGGCGCGGGAGCAGCGGCATTGGGGAGAGGAAGATTCTCGGCCAGTTTATTAGCGGTCGCAGCAGCAGTCTCCGCATATTTTCCGGCCGGTGCCGCGAGTCTCTCGAACGTATCAGCCTCGGAGACGGACTTCGGTGAGCCGGCAAATTTCGCGGGCTTGGGTTGCTGTGAATCACTGACCAAGACGCCGATTACAGCGGCGACGACGCCGACCGCGGCGATCGCCAGCGCGTTGAAAGACCAGCGGCCGAACAGGCCGATGTCTTCGGCGGGTGCGACTTCAGCCACGGGCCGCGCGTGAGTGCGGGCAGCCTCGGCCTGCAGCAGGCGGCGCGTGGCCGGGTGCAGTTCGTGCGGTGCGGCCTCGGCCCGGCGCTGTTGCGCGTAGGCTTTCAGCCATTCTTCGCTTCGGTTTTGCGGTTCGTTTGTCATCTCCAGCTAGGGGTTAGACGGCAAGGTGCCGATTTTCTCCCGTGAAAATATCCGGCGCAGCGCGGCCTCGAATTTGTCGCGGCATTTGCTCAAGCGCGAGCTGACGGTTTTCTCGTTCAAATCAAGCGAGGCGCTGATTTCCTTGTAATCGAGGTCGGCGAAGTAGCGCAGTTCGAGAATCTCCTGACACGGGCCGCCGAGTTCCTCGAGGGCTTGGCCGACGAATTTCCATTGCTCGGCACGGAGCAGCGCGGCGTCCGGCGAGGGCAACGGGCTGGCGGGATCGATGGCGGGCGTGTCCTCGCCCGGTTCGGGATGCAGCGAGAGCGGCACCTTTCCGCCGCCACGTTTCTCGGCGAACTGCTTGGCGCGATAATCGCGCGCCTTGTTCGCGGCGATGCGGAAGATCCAGGTTTGAATCTGGCTGCGACCGCTGAAGCTGGCGAGGTGCTTGATGACGGAGAGGAAGGTTTCCTGGCAGACCTCCTCGACATCCTCGTGCGTGAAACCAGGCGCGATCTGCAGCACGAAGCGGCCGGTCGCCGCGTAATGGCGATCGAACAACTCATCCCACGCCGCCGCCTCACCCCGCAGGCAGCGCGCGAGCAACGCACTCTCATCCATTCCGGTCACAGCGCAGTAAATACAGTAGATTCAGGCACGGCAGTTTAGCGGGACGAGCCGGAGAATCCAGCCTTTCCCCCGCGATCTGGGAAATTTCCACGGGAGTATTCGCTCGCGGCTTGCCGTCTCACGTCCGCTCGAAAGCGATTTAGCTGCGGCTATTTTGAACTAGCAAATGGAAGTTGAACTGATAGAAATCACCCACCGCACCCTGATCGGCAGCGCGGATTGATTTTACCCAATCTCCCCATGAAGCAACCCCACCTGATCGGCCACTCCATACTCCTCTCTGCCGCCGTCGCGCTACTCGCCCTCGCCGCGCCGCTGCGCGCGCAGGTGCCGCCCGCGCCGGACGCCAGCACCAACGTCGCCGAGGTCGTCACCATCCACACGGTGCGCTTCGAAGGGACGCTCGCGGAGAGTGAAGCGCGTTTTGCCACGACGCTTGATGTCGAATCCACCGCCACCCGCGATCGTGTGTTGCCGCTCTTCAGTGGCAACGTGGCCGTAATCGCCGCGCCTGGCGCTTTCCCCGAGGGGCTTCGGCTCATTCGTACCGGTCAGGAATACCATCTCGTCATCACCAAGCCGGGCCGTTATCAGGCCAAGTTCGAACTGGCCGCCAAGGTGACCAAGACCGAGCCGTGGCGTTCGGTCAACTTCACGGCTCCCGCCGCCGCCATCGCTTCGATCACCGCGCAGGCCGCCGGCGCGATGGAAGTGCAACTGCTCTCCGGTACCGCGCAACCGGGTGCGGACAAATCCATCGTGCGCGGTTTCCTCGGCGCGGATCGTCTCGTGTCGCTGCGCTGGCAAAGTAAAGCCGCCGAAGAAGCGCGCAAGGCGCTGCTCATCGCCGAGACCATCGCCAGCGTGCACGTCACTCCGAGCGTGGTGAAATACACCACCGAACTCCGCTACGAAGTCGTGCAGGGGAAACTGACCAACCTCACCGTCGCGCTGCCCGCCACGCAGGCCATCACCAAGCTTCAGGGTGAACAGATCCGCGACTGGCGCGTGAAGGCCGAGAACGGACGGCAGACGCTCACTATCGATTTCATCAAGCCGGTCGAGAAGAGTTCCGTGCTCGTCCTTTTCACCGAGCAGGCGATCGAGGGCGCTACGGCCGCCATCGTCCCGCCGCAGCCGCTCGAGACGGAGCGCGAGAATGGCACACTCACCGTCACCGCCGAGGATGTGCTGGTGGAGACCGATACCGCCACCGGCCTGCGCCAGATGAACGCCGCCGCCGGTGCGGTGGCTGCGTGGCAGTTCTTCGGCCGTCAAAATCTCGCGCTTTCACTCAAGCTCCGCAAAATCGATCCCGTGGTGAACCTCGCCGACCGCGTCACCGTGCGTCTCGAGGAGGCCCGCCTGCTCGTCGCGCACTCGCTCGCGCTCAATGTCGAGAAGGCGGGCATCTATTCGCTCGAGTTCGCGCCGCAGACTAATTTCGTCGTCGCCAGTGTCACCGGCGAGGGGATCGAGGATTGGAAAGCCACCGGCGGCAAGCTCACGGTGAACTTCGCGCGCCGCTTGCTGGGGCGCCGCCAGATCGAGGTGCAGATGGAGCAAGCGCTCAAGACGTTCCCCGAGTCTGTCCCTGTCACCGCGCTTCGCGCCGCGGGCGCAGCGAAGGAGACCGCGCAGATCGGTGCCGCCGGTGCCGCGGGCATCCAGCTCAAGACCGGCGTGCTCACGGGCGCACGCGAAGTGCCCGTCACCGCGCTCGGCCTGCGCACGGGCGAGACTCTCGCCTACACGGCCGAGCAGCCCGATTGGTCGCTCAAGTTGGGCGCGGAGAAACTCCCCGCGCGCGTCATCGCCGAAGTGTTTAATCTCGTCACCATCGGCGATGGTTTGCTCGGTGGCAGTGCCACCATCCGCTACGGCATCCTCAATCAAGGCGTGCAGGAGTTCAAAGTGCGCGTGCCCGTCGCGTGGAAGAATGTCGAGTTCACCGGCCCGAACATCCGCCGCAAGGAAGCCGCAGTAGCCGGGACGAACGCGGTCACCGCCGATTGGACCGTCAGCTTGCAGGACAAAGCGTGGGGCGGTTACACGCTCGTCATCACCTACGACGCGCAGTTCGATCCGCACAAAGCCACATTGCCCATCGGCGGCGTGCATGTGCTCGGCGTCGACCGCGAGGCCGGCGGCGTGGCCGTCACCAGCGCGGCGAACCTCGAGTTGAAACAGGTGAAGACCGATTCCCTCCGGCGCGTGGATGAAGCCGAGCTTTCCGCCAACGACCGCGCGCTCATCACCCGCCCCGTGCTACTCGCCTATCAGTACGAGGGCGCGAAGTACGACCTCGCCGTGGCCGTCACCCGCTTCACCGAGTTGCCCGTGCTCGCCGCGGTGGCCGACCGCACGCAGCTCACCACCGTCCTCACCGAGCAGGGCCAGATGCTCACGCAGGCGTCGTTCATGCTGAAGAACAACGACAAGCAATTCCAGCGCTTCACCCTGCCGTCCGGCGCCAATTTCTGGAGCGCCTACGTGAACAACCAACCCGCCAAGGTCGAGAAAGAAGGCGACGCCTATCTCGTCCCGCTCCCGCGCAGCGCGAATCGCAATGAGACCATCGCCGTGGACCTCGTGTATGCGCAGAACACCACCTCGCTCGCCCGCCGCGGCCTCGCCGGTTTCTGGCCCGTGAAAGTCGCGCTTGCCGCGCCCACCAACGACGTGCCCAACACCTACAACGAGTGGGAGCTTTACGTCCCCGCCAACCAGCGCCTCGGCGCGTTCGACGGCAACATGATTGTCGCCCGCGGCACCACTTACAGTTGGCGCGACGCTTGGAACGAATGCCTCGCCTACTACCGCCGCCACGCCGGCGCATTCATCGCATTGCTCTTCGTCCTCATCGCGCTCTCCGTGGTCGTGTACGGCATCGTCACCGCCGTCCAGCGCGGCTGGCGCGCCGCGGCCGGGGTGGCTGTCACCGCGCTCATCTTGTTCGTGCTTTTGGGGATGCTCCTGCCAACGATTAACTCGAAGTACGCCACCTCGAAAGGCGCCGACCCTTCCGCCCTCACTCTCCACAACCTCAGGGGCGACGATGCGGAGAGTCTCGCCGGCGAACGCATGGAAACCGACCGCTTGCAGCGATTCCCGCAACCGAACAGCCCCGCCGCCGATCTGCCCGCAGACAAGTCTGTAGCGGCTTTGAAAAAAGACGATGCCACCCGCGAAAGGGGCGCTCATGGGCCGGGCAGCAGCACCTCCGGAAAGAAGATGCCGACGCAGGAGATGCAGGCGACCCAACCGCCGCAGACACCGCCACCAGTGATGACTGCTACGGGGATGAAGGGAGAGGCTCTCGCCAAGGAAAAGGAATCCCTCATCAGCGGTTCCGGCAGCATTCTGGCTGGTGCCACCACGCGACGCGGCCTCATTCCCGGAAACCAGCCGACGGGCGAGGTCGCGGACGGCGTTCTCACGACGGACGGAAGAAAATCCATCGGTGGCGGTGGCGGCTTTGGTTTTGCTGGCGGAGGCGAAGGTGAAGGCGCAGCGATGACCGCCGGCATCCGACCCATCCGCGTCGAGATCCCGCGCAGCGGCCAGCGCATCGTTTTCACCAAGGCACTCAACGTGAACCGCGAGCCGCTCCGCATCGAGGCGCTCACGATGGAAGTGCAGAAGCTCAACCTCCTCCGCGCGCTCGCGCAGGTCGCCGCGTTCCTCGCCGGCCTGTTCGTGCTCTGGAAGCAGAGTCACCAAAAGCACCGCGACACTTTCCGCATCACCTTCGGTCTCGCGCTCGTGCTCGGTTCGATCGCCTACTTCCTGCTCTCGCAGCGATTGCTCGGTGATGCGCTCATCGCGCTACCGCCGCTGCTGGTCGCCGCGCTCGTGATCTGGCAGGCCACGCGCCTCATCACGCGCCTCTGGCGCAATCGCAGGAAATCGCCCCCGGCCGCGCCGCCCTCGGCTGAACCGCCGATCGTCCCGGCCACCGTCGCGCTCCTCTTCGCATTCTTCTCCCTCGCGCAATCGGCGGTGGCCCAGCCGGCCACCTTGCCGGCGGTGACGCGGCCGATCGAGGTTCTCATCCTGCCGGAGCCGCCGCTCGAGGTGCCCGGTGGCCCACGCGTCATTCGCGAGCTGCAGTTGCAGGACCGCAACGGCACCAAGTTCGAGATCAATCAGGAGACGCCTTACACCGGCAAAGTCGTCGGCCTCTTCGAGAACAAACAGCGCCGTTTCGAGGCAGGTTATAAGGACGGCAAAGCCGACGGCCTCGAGACTCATTGGTTCGACAACGGACAGAAGGCGCGCGAAGCCGGCCACAAGAACGGCCTCGCCGAGGGGGTGACCACCCTGTGGTTCCGCAACGGACAGAAGAGCGAGGAGATTGGGTTCCTCGCCGGCAAACGCCACGGCGATAGCCGCGCGTGGCATGCCACGGGCAAGCCCGAACGCGAGATGACCTACCTCCACGGCGAGCCGCACGGGCTAGCGCGTTTCTGGCACGCCAACGGCAAGCCGGCCAAGGAAGTTCTCTGGCACGAAGGCCGCCAGCTCAGTTACGAGCTGTTCGATGACCGCGGCGTTGCCATCAGCAGCGTCACCAACGCCGTCACGCTCGTCGCCGCCGTTTACACCGCGGCCGTGCGCGAGCAGGTGGCCGAGATTGAGGCCGATCTCGATTTCACCGCGCTCAAACCGCGCCAGCGTTTCCAACTCTTCGGCGACGACGTCGCGGTCGAGAGCTTCACCAGCACGAGCAAGGACGCCAAGTTGCTTCGCGAAGGCAGCAATCTCGTGCTCTGGCTGCCCGAAGCCGGCCCCGCCAAGGTGCGCGTGAAGTTCCTCGCGCGCCTCCTCGGCGATGCCGCCAAGCGCCAGTTGAGCTTCGCCATCCCGCCCGCGCTCACCAGCACGCTCGCCATCACGATCAACGAACCGGAGGCCGTGGTGGACCTGCCCACCGCGGTGACCTTCAAGACCGCGCCGGCCGCGCAGCAGACGCGCGTGGACGGCACCATCGGCGCCGCCGACCGACTGGAGTTGGCGTGGACGCCGCGCGTGAAGAAGGCCGATGAGATCGCGGCGACCGTTTTCGTGCAGAACGCCGTGCTCGTCAGTTTCGAAGGCGGCGTCATCCGCAGCCGCGCGACGCTCGATTACCAGATCACTCAAGGCGAGCTGCGCTCGGCGCGCGTGCGTCTGCCCGCCGGCCAGAAACTGATGCGGGTCGAGGGTGACCAGGTTCGCACGTGGCGGAGCGTGGATGAGAAGGGCGAGAACATTCTCACCGTCGAGCTGGCCAAAGGCGTACCGACCGCGTGGCGGCTGCAGTTGGAGTTGGAGCAACCGCTCTCCGCCCCGCCCGCGGCGGTGAAGGTCGCCGTGCCACAGGCGCTCGATGTGAAACGCGAGACCGGCCTCATCGGCATCAAGATGAGCGACGACCTCAACTTCACCGCCGACACCACGAGTGATTTGCAGAAAGTGGACACCACCGAGTTCACCCGCGCGGTGGCCCTGCCGGATGCCGCCGCCGCGAACGCGTGGCGTTTCGTGAAGCCCAACACCGCGCTCGCCGGCCGTGTTGAAGCCGTCCAACCGCAGATCGAAGCGGTCGCGCATCATCACCTGCGCATAACCACCGATGAGCTTCTCATCGCGAGCCAGGTGGATTACACGATCAAACGTGTCGGCGTCTTCACCCTGCGCCAACTCCTGCCGGCAGCCTACCGCGTCGAGCGCGTGACCGGCGCCCAGATCGCGCAATGGATCGAGAAGACCGAGGGGACGAACCGCGTGCTCGAAGTCACGCTCACCGAGCGCACGATCGGCCATTACCCGCTGCGCGTGGATCTCTCCCAGCTCATCAAGGAAGTGCCCAAGTCCGTCGCCTCCGCCGGCGCGCACCCGATCGGCGTGCAGAAGCTCACCGGCTTCGTCGCCGTCTCCGCCGAGGAAGGTGTGCAGGTGAAGACCGAGGCCTTCGACGGCCTCACCGAAATCCCCGTGAGCGGCTTGCCGGCAATCACCATCGCGCCGAACGCAGCGCCGCAGATGCAATCGAAAACACAGATACCGATCGTCCTCTCCGCTGCCGGCACGCTGGCTTTCAAGTTCATCACCGCCGAGCCGGCCCCGCTGCCGGCGTGGAAGCTCCGCGTCGCCACCGAGCGCATTGATTCGTGGGTGCGCGCCGAGGTCGCCGCACTGCTCACCGTGCAGGACACGCTCGTGAACGGCCGTGCACTCGTGAAGTACGAGATCGCCAACGCGCCGACGAAAGAGTTCCAGCTCCGCATCCCAGCCGCCTTCAAGAATGTGGAGATCAACGGCGCGGACATCCGCCGCCGCGATCAGAAGGGCGACATCTGGAGCGTGGAATTGCAGAACAAGAAACGCGGCACCTACACGCTCACCATCACGTGGGAACAGCCGTTCGACGCCACCAAAGGCGAGACCCTCAAGGTGCTGCCCATCGTCGCACAGGGTGTGGACCCGAAGGTCGAGCGCGAGACCGGCGTGCTCATCTTCAACGCCCGCGCGCCGTTGCAGGTCGTCGAGGACAAAGCCAGCAGCGACCTCATCCGCATCGACCCGCGCGAAGTGCCCGACTGGGCCGGCGCGACCCCCGGCACCGCCGCGCTCTCCTACCGTTACCTGCGCCCGGGCTACGAGCTCAACGTGCGCGCCCGCCGGCACGACGCCGCCGAGGTGCTGCAAGCGCTCGTGGACAGTTCCCGCCTCATCTCCGTCATCACCGAGGACGGCCAGATGATGACGCACATGACCCTCGCGGTGCGCAACAACGGCCGGCAATTCATCGAGATCTCCCTGCCCGACCGCCAGACCGATGTCTGGTCGGCCTTCGTCGCCGGCCAACCCGTGCGGCCCACCACGCGCGACGGCAAGGTGCTGCTGCCGCTCGAGCGTTCCGGTGAGAACGCCACCATTCCCGTCGAGATCACGTTCATCGGCCGCGTGAAGTTCCCCGCGCGCAACGGCAAGGTCGCGCTCGCCGCGCCGACGCTGGATGTGCCGCTCAAGAATGCCCGCTGGGAACTCTTCCTGCCGCCCGGTTACGACTACGCGAAGTTCGAAGGCACGATGACCCGCGAAGCGCGGGCCGCCGCGCAAACGGTCTGGATGTTCTCGGAGACCGAATACAAGCAGGTCGAATCCGCAAAGCGCGTCCAACGCGAATCCGAAATCATCGCCTCGATCAGCAACGTTCAGGAGAACTTCAAGAGAGGGAATATCGAGGAAGCCAACAAGGCCCTCAGCCAGACCTACCGCGCGAACAACGACCTCGGCCTCGGCAACAGCGAAGAGGTGAAGAAGCTCGAGAAGGACATCCGCCGCGCTCAAGCCAGGAACTTGATCGACGCGCAGAACACCTATTCGTACAACGTCCGCCAGCGCGACGCCGCTCAACAAGGCCAGCAGCAGACCGAGCAACTCGAACAGACGCTCTCCCGCGAGCAGGCCGCCGGCAAAGCGTTCGTGGTGTACGACGACGAGACCGCCGCGCAACAGCTCGCGATGGTGCAGAAAGCCCAGGAGGTCACCACCAGCAAAGTCTCGCCGCTCCACGTGAACCTGCCCCAGCGCGGTCTCCAGCTCGCCTTCGCGCAAGCGCTTCAAACCGAGACCGGCAAGGCGATGACCATCACCTTCACCGCCGACAATCTCGAGACGCCCGGCCTGTTCAACCGCCTTCTCTGGGTCGCGTTCGGTGTGGCCGCCCTCGCGTTCATGGTCGCGCTCGTCCGCCGGGCCGTGGCCAAGGACGCCTGAACCGCCGCGGGCAGCAGCATAACGCCAGCGCAATCCAGCGTAACGCGCGCGGCGCGAGGGCCGTCTCACATCTTGTCGCCGCGAGATGCGGCTTGATATTTACCGTGAAGCCCTCTAACTTTGACACCATGAACAATCGCCGGTGCCATCACTGGATCGCCTTCGTCTTCATCCTCATCGCCACCATCGGCGCGCGTGCCGATGAACTGGATTTTGGCACCGTCAAATCCATGGCCGATAAAGGCGACGTCAACGCCCAGCTCATCCTCGGCAACATGCACCTCGCCGGCCAAGGCACGCCGAAGAACAGCGCCGAAGCCGTGAAATGGTTCCGCAAAGCCGCCGACCTGAATAACGCCCGCGCACAGTCCGCCCTCGGCAAGCTCTACGCCAAAGGTGAAGGCGTGGGCAAGGACGCCGCCGCCGCCACGAAGTGGCTCACCGCCGCCGCCGAACAGGGCCAGACCGATGCCCAAGCCCAGCTCGGCCTCGTTCTGCGCGACAGCGGCCTCGGCAATAAGAATTGGGTCGAAGCCTACAAATGGCTCAACCTCGCCGCGAGTTCCGGGGACAATGCCGCCGAACGCGCCCGCGACATCCTCGCCAACAGCATGTCCAGCCAGCAAATCGCCGAGGCACAGCGGCTCTCTTCGGAATTCACGCCCAAGATCAAGCAGCCGAGCAAGAAAAAGGACGCGCCGAAGAAAGACGCTCCCAAGAGCGACAAGGCCAAGCCGACCTCTCCCAAGGTTCCCGGCGAATCTTCCACGACGAACGCCCCGGCCAAGCCGAGCGTTCCGAAGAAGTAATTCCCCGGCCCTTGAAACGATTCCTCCCACTTCTGACCGCACTCGCGCTCCTCTTCGGCTGCGGGCCAAAGACCGAATTGGAACAGCTCCAGCGCCGCGCCGCAAAGGGTGACGCGCAGGCTCAGTTCGACTTGGGAGCCGCACACGCCAACATCGACCCTGCCGAAGCGGCGAAGTGGTTCAGCCAAGCCGCCGCGCGGGGCCACGTCGAAGCGCAGTTTTTCCTCGGGGACGCATTCGAGAAGGGGCTGGGTGTGAAGCAGGACTTCACCGAGGCCGCCGCGTGGTATCGCAAAGCCGCCGAGCAAGGTTCTCCCGCCGCGCAGATCAATCTCGGCACGCTCCACCTCGATGGCCACGGCGTAAAGCAGGATGTCGCCGAAGCCGCGCGCTGGTTCCGCCGCGCCGCCGGACAGGGCGACGTCGCCGCGCAATTCAACTGCGGCCTCGCCAATGCCGAGGGAAAAGGGGTGAGAACCAACAACGTGGAGGCGTACTTCTGGTTCACCCTCGCCAGCCGCCAAGGCCATCAAAACGCGGCCGGTGCGCGCGAGCAAATCTCGCAACTGATGTCGCCCGACCAGATTTTCGAGGCCAGCCAGCGCGCTCAAAAGTTCGCGGCCGTGAACGAGATCAAAACCAACGCCGTCCCCAAGAAGCGCCCGTGACTGCGCCGCGGCAGAGGTTCGTTGACGCCCCTTTCCAGCGCCGATAACGTTTCTTGTATGACTGATAGCACGGAGCTTCCGCTGGCCACCGGTGAACGCCTCCGCGTCCGCAAACCAATGCCGCCGGCGCAGGCGGGCGCGTTGTCCCGCGAGATTCTCGCGCTCAAGAAGAAGCTCAACGCCGTCATCCTCGCCCACAATTATCAGGTGGCGGAGATTCAGGACGTGGCCGATTACGTGGGCGATTCCCTCGGCCTCTCGCAGCAGGCCGCCAAGACGCCGGCCGACGTCATCGTCTTCTGCGGCGTTCATTTCATGGCCGAGACGGCGAAGATTCTCAACCCCGGCAAGATCGTCGTGCTGCCGGACAAGGACGCGGGCTGTTCGCTCGAGGAAAGTTGTCCCGCCGAGAAGCTCGCCGCATTGCAGGCCACGAACCCGAATTTCTACACCGTCACTTACATCAATTGCTCCGCCGCCGTGAAGGCGCTCTCGGACGTCATCTGCACCAGCGGCAACGCGGTGAAAATCGTCAACGCCGTCCCGAAGGACAAAGACATCCTCTTCGTCCCCGACGAGAATCTCGGCTCGTGGGTGATTGAGCAGACCGGCCGCCCGATGACGCTCTGGAAAGGCAACTGTTACGCCCACGTCGAGTTCCAACAGGAGAACATCCTCCGCATCAAGCGCGCCTATCCCGAGGCCAAGCTCGTCGTCCATCCCGAGAGTCTGCGCGCGGTCCGCGCCCTCGCCGACATCGTCTGCTCGACGGAGAAGATGATCACCTACTGCAAGGAAAGTTCCGCGCGCCAGTTCGTCATCATCACCGAGGCCGGCATCATCCACCGGATGCAGAAGGAATGCCCCGACAAGGAATTCCTCTGCGCGCCCGTGTATGATGTGAACCGCATGCCCGGCGACCACTGCCGCTGCAACGAGTGCAAATTCATGAAGATGAACACGCTCGAAAAGCTCCGCGACTGCATGATGAATCTCTCTCCGCGCGTCGAAATCGACAAGGCGACGATCGACCGCGCCCGCCAGCCTATCGAGCGGATGCTCGAGATTTCCGCCCGGCCGTGAGAGGTCGCGCAATTACGCGCTCCGTCCATCCGTTAACTTCTTTTTCGAAAACCGTCGGGGCTGTGACGCGTCTGGTTTTGGGACAGCGGCTAAACGCCCTGTTCCTTCTCCAGCGTCGCGAGCACCTCGGGATCGCGCACATCCACCCAGCGGCCCTCGATCTTCAGGCCGGCCAGCGGGTGATTCGTCTTGATGAGCGCGGCGATGGCGTCCGTCAGCTCGTACTCGCCGCGGGGCGATTTCTCCAACTGCGCCGTGTGCGCGAAGAGC
The DNA here is from genome assembly GCA_009691645.1 of Pedosphaera sp. GTDB lineage: Bacteria > Verrucomicrobiota > Verrucomicrobiia > Limisphaerales > SIAT01 > SIAT01. Next base: position 13,524 of record SIAT01000010.1, read on the forward strand.
GACGGGCGAAAGATGTAGATGCCGGCGTTGTACCATGCCGTCTCGCCCGGTTTGAGCCAGCCTTGCTCGCGCAACTCATCGAGTTGCTTGGGCGACGGCTTCTCGATGAGATGGCTCAACTCGAACTTGGCGTCGAAGAAGAACAGCCCACCCTTGGTCACGTCCTGACTACCGGTCACCGTCACCACGCCGGAGAAGTGCCCCTCGTTGTAACGGTGGATCATCCGCACGTAGGTCTCCGGCTTCACGAGGATGTCGCCGTAGGTGAGAACAAAAGGTGACACACCAACAAACTCCTTCGCCAGTTCGGGCGCCTTGCCCGTGCCGTCCTGCACCACTTGGCGGCCGTACTGGATGTGAACGCCCCACTTGGAGCCGTCGCCGAAATGCTCCTCCACCACCTCCGCGCGCCAGCCGGTGACGATGAAGAACTCGCGGATGCCCGCGGCCTTGAGGCCCCCGATGATGTGCTCGAGAATCGGTTTGCCGTGCACGCGAAGCATCGGCTTGGGGAGGTCCGCGGTGAGCTCGCGCATGCGCGTGCCCTTCCCTGCGGCGAGGATGACAGCTTTCATTTTTTGTTAACGCAAAGCCGCAAAGCCACGAAAGCGCCACGCACTAAAAACCTTCGCGGTTCCGTCGCTTCGCGTCCTTCGTGATCCTGTTCACGCGCCGAACTTGTCGAACATCTTCCCGTTCGCCTGCATCAGGCGGATGAGATACTTGGCTTCGAAGATGCCGAGCGAGCCTTGGTTGGCGCCGGTCTCGGTGAAGCGATCAAGCTTGTCCGAGCCGCTCACAGCCGAGTGCAGCAGCACCGGCTGCGGATGCCACGAGTGACCGCGCACGGCGCACGGCGTGGAGTGATCGCCAGTGATGGCCAGCACGTCCGGCTTCTTCTCCAGCAAGATCGGCAGCGCAGCGTCGAAGTCCTGAATCGCTTTCACCTTCGCGTCGAAGTTGCCGTCCTCACCCGCCTTGTCGGTGTACTTGTAGTGGATGAAGAAAAAGTCGTAGTTGTCGTACTCGGCCTGATACCGCTCGAACTGCTCGGCGATGCTTTGCGGGCCTTCGATCTTCGTCATGCCGACGAGTTGCGCGAGCCCCTTGTACATCGGATAAACCGCGAGGGCCGCGGGGCGCATCGCGTAACGGTCCTCGAAAAGCGGGATAGACGGTTGATGCGCCACGCCGCGCATGAGGAAACCGTTGGCCGGTTGCCGGCCTTTGAGCAGCGGCAGCGCGGCCTTGTAAAAGTCCGCGATGAGCTTGGCCATCTTCTTCTGCTTCGCGCTCTTGGCGTTGATCGGTTTCGCGGTGGCGATGGGCAGCCCCTCGCGGTTCGGATCGGTGTCAGTGAGCGGGCCTTCGAGACCTTTGCCGCGGAAGATGACGACGAAACGGTGTTCCTTGCCGGGCTTGATGAGGACTTCAACGTCGCCGATTTTCTTGATCTTGCTCGAGAGCACCGCGCACAACTCCTCGCACGCCTCGGTGGCGATGCGGCCGGCGCGGCGATCGGTCACGATGCCCTTGTCGTTGAGCGTGCAGAAATTCGCGCGCGCGGCCACGTTGCCGGCCTTCAGCTCGATGCCAAGACCGAGCGCTTCGATCACGCCGCGGCCGACCTCGAACTCGAGCGGATCGTAACCGAAGAGCGCCAAGTGGCCGGGGCCGCTGCCGGGCGTGATGCCGGGCGCGACGGGCGTCATGCGGCCCTGCGCGCAGCCGTTCTTCACGAGCCGGTCGAGGTTGGGCGTCGCGGCCGCCTCGAGCGGGGTGAGGTTGCCCTGCGCGGGCGTGGCGATGTCGCCGAGGCCGTCGAGCACCACGAGGGCCATCTTGACGGGCGTCTTGACCAGCAGCTTTGCGTAAAGTGCGTCGAGGTTCATAGCAGAGTCAGTTTCAAATCCAGTCCAGAAAACACGCCGAACACCGGCGCGCGCGGGAATAATGCGAGCAAGGCCACGGAAGCGTCAACGGCAGATTGGTGACGCTGCGGAAACGGCCGGCCGCTCACTTCCGCAACCGGGCCACGAACCGCGCCATCCGCTCGGTGGCCGTCTGGATCTGCTCGAGCGAGGTGGCGAAGCAGCAGCGCAGATAACCCTCCCCGCTCGGGCCGAAGGCGCTGCCGGGCACGGCGGCCACCTTCTCCTCCTGCAACAGGCGCACCGCGAATTCCTTCGAGCTTAATCCGGTGCCCTTGATGCACGGGAATGCGTAGAACGAACCGCGCGGCAGGTGGCACACGAGGCCCATTTCGTTGAACGCCTTCACGATGAAGTTGCGGCGCAGCTTGTACTGCTCGCGCATCTCGGCGCACGCGGCGTCGCCGTTGCGGATCGCCTCGAGCGCGGCTTCCTGGCTGATGATGCTGGCGCAGAGCATCGAGTACTGGTGGATGCGCATCATCGCTTCGACCAACTCCGCCGGGCCGCAGGCGTAGCCGATGCGGAAGCCGGTCATCGCATACGCCTTGCTGAAGCCGTGCAGGAAAATCGTGCGCTCGGCCATGCCGGGCAGCGACGCGATGGAGACGTGCTCACCTTCGAAAGTCAGCTCCGCGTAAATCTCATCGGTGAGCACGACGAGGTTGTGGCGCTGCACCACCGCCGCAATCTGCTCCAACTCGGCGCGCGTCATCGTGCCACCGGTCGGGTTGGTCGGGAAATTTAGCATCAGCGCTTTGGTGCGCGGCGTGATGGCTTTCTCGATGGCTTCGGCGGTGACGGCGAACCCATTCGCGGCGGTGCATTCGACGGCGATTGGCGTGCCGTGCGCGAGCGCGATGCTCGGCGAATAGCTCACATAACACGGCTCGTGATAGATGATCTCGTCGCCGGGATTGATGAGCGCGCGCAGCGCCAGATCCAGCGCTTCACTCACGCCAACGGCGATGAGTATCTGGGTCTTGGGATCATAACGAACACCGAAGTGCTTCGTCAGATGCACGCTGATCGCCTCGCGCAGACTGAGCAGGCCGAGATTCGATGTGTAGCTCGTCCTGCCCCGCTCGAGCGCGTAGATGGCCGCCTCGCGGATGTTCCACGGCGTGACGAAATCCGGCTCGCCCACGCCGAGCGAGATGATGTCTTTCTGGCCTTGGACCAGATCGAAGAACTCGCGGATGCCCGAGCGCGGGATGGCGCGGACGTGGCTCGCGATACTCTGATTGGGTTGGAATGGCGTGGCCATTGGACGCGGGAAAATAGAAAAAAAAGACCCACCCAGCAAGCCTCGAAGCTCACGGGGCGGGAAAGGTCAGGCAGCCGCGGCGTCTTCCTTGCGGCGAAGAATCGGCTTGGCGTGGTCGGTGACGACTTCCTTGGTCACTTGAACAGCGATGATGTCGTCGCTGCTGGGGATCTCGTACATCACCTCGAGCATCAGCTTCTCGAGCAGGCTGCGCAGGGCGCGCGCGCCCGTGCCTTTTTTGTGGGCCAGCGCAGCCATCTCGCGCAGGGCGTCCGGCGTGAACTCGAGCTCCACACCTTCCATCCACATCAGCTTGGCGTACTGCTTGATGAGCGCATTCTTCGTCTCGCTGAGTACGGAGATCAATTGATCCTCGGTCAATTCGGTGAGCACGGTGAACATCGGCAGGCGACCAATGAACTCGGGGATGAACCCGAAGCTGAGCAAATCCTCCGGCTCGACCTTCGAGAGCGCCTCGCGCACCTCGAGAGCGCCAGTCTCTTGGGCTTGCGCCGCGGCGCCGAAGCCGAGGGCGCGGCTGCCGAGCCGACGGTGAATGATCCGATCCAAACCAACAAATGCTCCGCCGCAGATGAACAGGATGTTGTGGGTGTCCACCTTGATGTACTCCTGCTGCGGATGCTTGCGCCCGCCCTGCGGCGGGACATTGCAAATCGTCCCTTCCAAAATCTTCAGTAACGCCTGCTGCACCCCCTCGCCGGAGACGTCGCGCGTGATGGAGACGTTCTCGGTCTTGCGGGCGATCTTGTCGATCTCGTCGATGTACACGATGCCCGTCTGCGCGCGCTTCACATCGTACTCGGCGTTCTGGAGCAGGCGCAGGACGATGTTCTCCACATCCTCGCCCACGTAGCCGGCCTCGGTGAGGGTCGTGGCGTCGGCGATGGCGAAGGGCACATCGAGCACCTTCGCCAGTGAACGCGCGAGCAGCGTCTTGCCCGAACCGGTCGGACCGATGAGCAAGATGTTGCTCTTCTCGATGTCCACGTCGGCGTGCGGCGTGCCCGCGATAACGGCCTCCTCGACGTGGGCTTTGTCGTGCAGGATGCGCTTGAAATGATTGTGGACGGCAACGGCCAGTGTCTTCTTGGCGTGGTCCTGACCGATGCAAGTAAGGTCGAGTTGGCGCTTGATCTCGGCGGGCTTGGGCACCTTGAGCTTGGGGGCAGCCTTCCGCTGCTCGGCCTGCAGCTCCTTGTCGAGGACGCTTTTGCAGACGGTAATGCAATTGTCGCAGATGTACACACCGGGCCCAGAAATGAGCTTACGCACTTCTGCATGCGATTTGCCGCAGAAGCTACACAAGGTCAGGTTGGTCGGCCGGGCCATCGTTGTTGCTCCAATATTCCGTGCCGTTACGCCGGCACACTACTCTTATCGGGTAACCCAGGGACTTCTTTACGAGAATTTACAACTTGATCCACAAGACCGAACGCTTTGGCTTCCTCGGCGCTCATGAAATTGTCGCGGTCGCAGGCTTTCTCGACCACATCCTCCGGTTGACCGGTGTGCTTGGCGATGATGGCGTTCAGGCGCTGCTTGAGCTTGAGCATGTACTTCACGCGGATCTCCACGTCGCTGGCCGCACCCTCGGCGCCGCCGAGCACTTGGTGGATCATGATGTTCGCGTTCGGCAGCGAGAAGCGCTTGCCCTTCGTGCCGCCGGAGAGCAGCACCGCGCCCATCGAAGCGGCCTGGCCGATGCAATAGGTGTTCACGTCGCAGGTGATGAACTGCATCGTGTCGTAAATCGCGAGGCCCGCCGTCACGCTGCCGCCGGGCGAATTGATGTAGAGATGGATGTCCTTCTTCGGATCACTCATCTGCAGGAAGAGAAGCTGCGCGATGATCACGTTCGCCACCATGTCGTCCACCGGCGTGCCGAGGAAGACGATGCGATCCACCAACAGGCGCGAGTAGATGTCGTATCCGCGTTCGCCGCGCCCAGTTTGTTCAACGACGTAAGGGATTGGAAATCCGGCCATAACTTGTTGTTTCAATTGCGGCAACGTAAGTGAGTTGCGGACGCCGCGTCAAGCAAACCGTCTCGAATTCCACACTGTTCTAAAACAACTTAGCGCGGTTTGCCCAACTGGCCATCGGAAGATTGTTCACCGCGCTTCAACCGAGCGCCTTCGCGAGCGCCGCCCGGGCCGCCGCCGTCTCCGCCGCCTTCTTGCTGCGGCCCGTCCCCCGCCCCAATTCCACACCCGCGTGCCACACCGCGCACTCGAACACGCGGTCGTGATCCGGCCCGTCGGCGTGCAGCAGCCGATACTCGGTCGGCTCCGTCGAGCGCGCCTGCAGCAGTTCCTGCAACTCACCCTTCGGATTGTCTGCCGCGGAATCGCCCTCGAAATCCGCCAGCCACTCGGCGAACTCGCGCAACACGAACGCCCGCGCCGCCTCGAAGCCGCCATCCAGATAGATCGCCCCGAGCAACGCCTCGAACGCATCGGCCAAAATCGACGGCCGGTCGCGTCCGCCATTCGCCACTTCGCCGCGGCTCAACACCAAATGCACGCCGAGATCGAGTGCGCGCGCGCGTTCCGCCAGCGCCGTCTCGTTCACCAACCGCGCGCGGGCTTTCGTGAGCACCCCCTCGTCGGACACAGGATGGCCGGTGTAAAGCGTCGCGCTCATCGACAGTTGCAACACCGCGTCACCGAGGAACTCGAGCCTCTGATTATGCTCGCGCGGCCCGTTCGACTCGGCCACGACAGAAGGATGCGTCAATGCCAGACGCAGCAGAGAGCTATCGCGAAAAGTGTAGCCGATCCGGGCTTGAAAGGCGTCGAGGTCGGACACAGTGAGAAGCGGCGCGTCAGTCCGCGGCCGGTTGTTCGCTGGGCTGCGCGGCGGCGGATTCAGCGACTGGCTCCGCAACAACGCCCGCGGGCGGCGCGGGATTCAGCCCGTGTTCCATCAACTGCGCCACCTGCCGTTGCACTTCTTCGAGTTGCGTGAGCTGCAGGTCGGGATCGGGAATCGTGAAGAGATCGCCCGTCTTCGGATGCTCGTACACAAAGATGCGCCGGCCTCCCTGCCGGAATTGCTCCTTCACTTTCAGCACCCGTTTGCGCTCGAGCATCACGGCGAGGATGTAGCTGGCGGCGCAGTAGTGCGGGTCGTTTTGCTCGAGCAGTTTGCGCAACACCGTCTCGGCCGTTTCCTTCTGGATCGGATCCGGAGGCGCGGCCGGAGGCACTTGATATACGCCCTGCCAATGGGAGATGAACCCCTTCTGCTCGGCGGACTTTCGGCCGTGTTTCTCCATCCAGCAACGCTCGCAGAGATCCAGCCGCTGATACTCGTGCCGGTGGTCAACGAGGACCGTGTGGTACGGCTGCTTGTCGGCGAACCGCTGTTCGCAGCCCTGGCAGGCGTGGGCCCGTGACTGAATGTTCCAATCGATCATCGCAAATCAAATCCGCCGCGCGGGCCGGCGAAAAACCGGCGCGATTATCGCCCTCCGTGCGGGGACTGCAATCCCAATCCGGCCGCAAACCACAGCGCGAAACCCCAGCGGGCAGCCGGACGTGGACTGAACGGCACGCGCGTTTGACTTTCGCCGTGAGCCCGACTTTACTCCGGTGATGATCCATCGTCTCTCCCGGCCACTGGCCCTTTGCGCCGCTCTCTTCCTTCCCTTCCTCCTCACTGCCGCCGAAGGCATCCCACCCCTCGAACTGCGGCCCGCGTGGCCGAACCTCAAGGTCGCACGCCCGCTCGCCCTCGAGTCGGCGCCAGATGGCTCGGGTCGCCTCTTCCTCGTCGAGCAGGCCGGCCGCATCCTGATTCTGCCGAAGGACCGCGTCGCCACGAACACGCTCACCTTCCTCGACATCATCGCGCGCAAGCCGTACGAGAAGGACGAGGAAGGGCTGCTAGCGCTCGCCTTCCACCCGCGCTTCAAGGAGAACGGCAAGTTCTACATCTTCTACTCGCAGCAGGAACCGCTGCGCAGTGTGGTGAGCGAATTCACCGTGTCGAAGACCGATGCGGACAAGGCCGATCCCGCCAGCGAACGCGTCCTGCTCACCATCCCGCGGCCCTTCTGGAACCACGACGGCGGCGCGTTGCTCTTCGGCAAGGACGGCCAACTCTACATCAGCCATGGCGACGGCGGCCAGCGCGATGACCCGGATGACAACGCCCAAAACCTCGGCACGTTGCTCGGTAAAATTCTCCGCATCGACGTAGACAACCGCACCGGTCCGCTGCCTTACGGCATTCCCAAAGACAACCCCTTCGCGAATCGCGCCGGCGCGCGGGGCGAGATTTGGGCCTTCGGCCTGCGCAATGTCTGGCGCATGAGCTTCGATCGCCAGACCGGCGCCCTCTGGGCCGCCGACGTGGGACAGGACAAATGGGAAGAGATCAACCTCATCGTGAGAGGCGGCAACTACGGCTGGAAAGTCCGCGAAGGCTTTCATGCGTGGAAAGACTCCGCTCACAAACACAGCCCTTACATCGATCCCGTCCTCGAATACGCCCACACGCTGGCCTTGATGAAAGAGACCGCTTTCTCCGAGCACAGCCCCGGCCTGAGCATCACCGGCGGCTACGTCTATCGCGGCAAGAAATTGCCCGCACTCCAAGGCGTCTATCTCTATGGCGACTACAAGTCGGGAACGATTTGGGGACTGCGTTA
>SIAT01000011.1 GCA_009691645.1 Pedosphaera sp.
CATCGGCCAGTGCGAGCACGCCGAGCAGCTTCGTGTTCTAAAAAGAACTGAGGTTCAATCCACAGGCGCCCCGAAAGGGGCGCCTTTTTTGCTTTCTAAATGAGCAGAGTTTTCTAAATGAGCAGATAAAGGAAGGAATGCTGGTGGGGACAGCGGTTCATTTGCGAAAAAATGAAAACCTGTCTATACTCGTTATGGCCGAGTCGTTGGTTTTGACCATGAACGCGGAGTCGGGCCAGCAGCCCGCAGAATCATGAAGATTCCGACCGAAAGAGGTTCCAAGGGTTTCACGCTGATCGAGCTGTTGGTCGTGATTGGCATCATCGGTATCTTGGCTTCGATGCTCCTCCCCGCACTCGGCAAGGCCAAAGGCCGGGCCTATCGCATCAAGTGCGTGAGCAACTTGAAGCAGGTCGCCTTGGCTTTCAAGATGTTCGCCAACGACAACGAGGATCGGTTCCCGTGGTTCGCGGCTGCCGGAACACCGGCGGGGGTGGTGCCGACGTGGCAGGCGTTGGCCAACGACCTGACGTACGCCAAGCTGCTGCGTTCGCCTTGCGACCGCGAGCGCATGGAGGCCGTAAGCTTCCCAGCGCTGCAGACGGTCAACATCAGCTACTGGTATTGTCTCGGCGCAGATGAGCTCAAGCCGTCCACGTTTTTGGCCGGTACACGGAACATCCTGAACAACCTCACCGGCCAGCAGAATGCCTCGCCCACCCTGACCGCGACTGCCTCCAACGCCCAGTGGTATCGGGACGTGATGGCTGGCTTGGTTGATAACCAAGGCCAGATTGCGCTCAGTGACGGCAGCGCCGGGACTTATCGCGACACCGACCTGCAACGCCAGGCGACCGCCCACTTCATTTCCACCGGTGGCATGACGGTCGGGTTGAGCACCGCGTTCACCGTTGTGAACCCCTAGTGGGGAGGACTTCCCCGTGCGGCCTGCGAGCCCTCCGGCAGCGTGGTATGCAGTTGCTTATCAACGGTGGTGGTGGCCCTTCCGCCTTTTCTCAAGGCCAAGAAAAAATTTGCCAAAGGGGGTGAATGTTGCCACGATTGGCGAAGTCCAAGCCCGAGTTGAATCATAGAAAAAACGAACAACCCAATTTATGAAAACGAACAAGTCCGGTTGGTGCAAAAGTCCTGAACACGGTTGGAATCCCAGTCGCCGTGATTTTCTCACCGTCGGTGCGTTGGGTGGTCTCGGCGTGACGATGGGCGATTTCTTCCGTCTGCAGGCCGATGAAGCCGCTCAGCCGAGCAAGGAAGGCAAAGCCAAGTCGGTCATCCAGATTTATCTGCCGGGCGGCATGGCCCACCAGGAATCGTTCGACCCGAAGCATCTCGCGCCGATCGAATACCGCGGCCCGCTCGGCACGGTGAAGACTTCCACGGGCGAGTTCTTCTCGGAGAACATGAAGAACACCGCCAAGATCGCCGACAAGATCACGGTGGTGCGCTCGATGACCCACGGCGAAGCGGCGCACGAGCGCGGCACGCACAACATGATGACCGGCAATCGCCCCAGCCCGGCCGTCGTGTACCCGAGCATCGGCAGCGTCGTTTCGCACGAGTTCGGTCCGCGCAAAAACCTGCCGGCGTACGTCGCCATCCCGAGCGTTTCGGGCAACGGCGGCACGGGCTACCTCGGTTCGGCCTTCGGCGCGTTCAGCCTCGGTGCGGATCCGGGCAATGCCAGCTTCAAGGTGCGTGATCTTTCGCTGCCGGGCGGCATTGATGACAAGCGTTTCGACACGCGCCGCAAGATGCGCGCGGCGGTGGACGCCCACTTCAGCGGCCTCGAGAAGGCCGATGTGCTCGACGGCATGGATAGCTTCTACCAGCGTGCCTACTCGATGATCACCTCGGACGCGGCCCGTGCGGCCTTTGACCTCGAGAAGGAAGACGCCAAGCTGCGCGACGAGTACGGCCGCAACACCGCCGGCCAGCGCATGATCATGGCCCGTCGTCTCGTCGAGTCCGGCGTGCGTTTGGTCTCGCTCACCTTCGGCGGCTGGGATCACCACGACAATATCAAGCGCGCGATGGACAACCAGATGCCGACCTTCGACCAGGCTTTCGCGGCGCTCATTCGCGACCTCGATCAGCGCGGGATGCTCGACAGCACGCTGGTGACGATCACCTCCGAATTCGGCCGCACGCCGAAGATCAACACCACCGCCGGCCGCGACCACTGGCCGAAGGTGTTCAGCATCGTGATGGCGGGCGGCGGCGTGAAGCGCGGCTACATCCACGGCGCCTCCGATGCCACGGGCGCGGAGCCGGATAACTCACCGCTGACTGTGGACGGTTACGCCTCCACCGTGTTCAGCCTCATGGGGATTGACCCGGAGAAGCGCCTCATGTCGCCCGGCGGCCGCCCGCAGGCGATCGTCACTGGCGGCACGGGCCACCCTGAAAAAGACCTGATGTCCTGATGGACGAAGTCGGGAACGAAAACCTGAGTTTGCTGTCAAAACAACAGCACTAATGGCCGGGGCAATGTCCGAGGATATTGCCCTGCCTTTTTCTAAGCTATGAAAGAGACAATGAAATTGGCACTTCTGCTCACGCTCGGCACCGCGACGGCGGTTTGGGCGGTGGACCCGAAACTCAGCTCGACCTCGCCTGCCGCAGTGCAGCGCGGCACCGAAGCGGTGTTGACCTTCAGCGGTCAGCGCCTCGACGACACGCAGGAAGTGTTGCTCTACGCCACCGGCGTGGAGATCCTCAAGATCGAGGAGAAGACCGCCACCGCTGTGAAGGTGCGCGTCAAGGTCGCCGCTGATTGTCCGCTGGGTGAGCAGCGCGTCCGCTTGCGCACCGCCGGCGGCCTTTCCGACCTGCGCACCTTCTACATCGGCGCGTTCCCCATTCTGGAGAAAGCCGTGGTGAAGAAGGGTGATCCGATCCAGAAGCTTCCGCTCAACATCACCGTCATCGGCTCCGTCTCGACGGAAACGGTGGACGCCTACGCGGTGGAACTCAAGAAAGGCCAGCGCCTCGCCGCCGAGGTGACGGGGATGCGCCTCGGCCGCAGCTTCGCCGATCCGTACCTCTCCATCAAAGACCCGAACGGAAAAGTGGTCGCCAAGTCTGATGACACGCCCCTCTTCATTCAGGATTGCTTCGCCACGATCACCGCCGCGATGGACGGCCCGTACACCGTCGAGGTGCGCGAGAGTTCCTACGGCGCGCTCAGCCTCTATCAACTTCACATCGGCAATTTCCCGCGGCCCACGGCGGTCTATCCAGCCGGTGGCAAAGCGGGCGAGAAACTGCAGGTGAAATTCATCGGCGACGCCGCCGGCGAATTCACACAGGCCGTCACATTGCCGCAGCCGTCCACCTATCTTCAGGGCGTTTTCGCTGAGCAGAATGGGTTGATCGCACCTTCGCCCAACGTGGTGCGCGTGGTGGATTTCCCCAACGTGCTCGAGGCCGAGCCGAACAACGAGCCGACGGCGGCCAACGTGACCGAGTTGGAATTACCGGTGGCTTTCAACGGCATCATCGAGAAGAACGGGGACACGGATTGGTTCCGTTTCAAGGCCAAGAAGGGTCAGGTTTACGACGTGAATGTGTACGCTCGCCGTGTCCGTTCGGCGCTCGATTCGATCCTCGTCATCGCCAACGCCAGCGGCCAGACCCTCGCCACCAACGACGATTCCGGCGGGTCGGATAGTTATCTGCGTTTCTCCGTGCCGGCGGATGGCGAGTATCTCGTGAAGGTCGCCGATCACCTCGGCAAAGGCGGCCCCGACCACACCTACCGCGTCGAGTTCGCGCCGGTGAAGGCCGACCTCTCGCTCTACGTGCAGGACACCGCCCGTTACGACACGCAGACGCGCAAGTCCATCGTCGTCGCCCGCGGCAACCGGTTCGCCACGCTGATGACCGTTCGCCGGAGCAACTTCAGCGGCGACCTCGTGATGGGCAACGCCGACTTCCCCGCCGGCATCACGATGCATGCGGATGAAGTCCCCGCTGGTCTCACCGCGGTACCGATCGTCTTCGAGGCCCGCGCCGACGCGCCGGTCGCCGGCAAGCTCTCGAGCGTCACCGCGCGTCTCGTCAATTCCAAGGATGGCCGTGAGATCTCCGGCTGCGTCTGGCAGAATTACGACCTCGTGCAGAACGGCAACGACGGCGTGTATTACGTCACGTATTCCGACAAGATCGCCGTGGCCGTCGTCGAAGAGCTTCCGTTCAAGGTGGACATCACCGAGCCGAAAGCCCCGCTCACGCAGAATGGCGCGATCAACCTCAAGGTTGTCGCGTCGCGCAAGCCCGGCTTCGACGCGCCGATCAACGTGAAGATGCTGTTCAACCCGCCCGGCGTCGGCTCGCCGTCGGAGGTCATCATCCCCGCGGGCGAGTCCAGCGTGGATTACCCGCTCAACGCCAACGGCGGCGCGCAGGTGCGTGATTGGAAGATCGCCGTGCTCGCCAGCAGCACCGTGAACAACGGCACCGCTTACGCCAGCTCGCAGCTCGCCACTCTCGGGGTGGCCGAGCCATTCGTGCAGGGCCGCATCGAGATGACGTCCATTGTCCGTGGCAACTCCGGCAAGATCGTTTGCAAGCTCGAGCAGAAAGTGCCTTTCGACGGCCAGGTCGAAATCCAGCTCAACGGCCTCCCTTCCGGAGCCGTGACCACGCCCAAGCTCATCACCAAAGACACTGCCGAAGTGATCTTCGACGTGACGACCGCCACCAATTCCACGCGCGGCCTGCACCGCACGCTGTTCTGCTCCGTGGCCATCAAGAAAAATAACGAGACCATCACCCAAAGTCTCGGTGAGGGCGGCATGTTCCGCATCGACGCGCCGCGTCCGGCGCCGGGTGAAGTGCCCGCCAAAGCCGCCGTGCCGGCGAAGAAGACCGCAGGCAACAAGTGACCGTTTAGCGATCGAAGCCCCGTTTCAGGAGATTGAATTATGAAGTTGAATGTGACGAGTCGGTTGGCCGCCCTGTTGTTGTCCGCGCCGTTGCTGGCGCAGGCCGCACCCAGCTTGGTGGAAGTGCGCGCTTATCCCCCCACCATCAATCTCACCGCGAAGCAGGACAAGCAGTCGCTCGTCGTGCAGGCCGTCTATTCGGACGCGACCACGCAGGACGTGACGACCAAAGCCGAGTACGCCTTCGCCGATAAGAAGACGGCTGTGATGGACAAGGAGTTCGTCGTGCGCCCGGGCGCCGATGGGCAGACCGCGCTCACCGTGAAGTTCGGCGGCAAGACGCTCTCCATACCGGTGAAGGTCGAGCAGGCCGCCACCGAGTGGCCGATCAGCTTCAGCCTCGATGTGATGCCGGTCTTCAACAAGGCCGGTTGCAACACCGGCAGTTGCCACGGCGCCGCCCGCGGCAAGGATGGGTTTCGCCTCTCGCTTTTCGGTTACGATCCCGACGGTGATTACCATCGTATCACCCGCGAAAATCTCGGCCGCCGCATCAACATCGCTCTGCCCGATGACAGCTTGATGCTCGAGAAGGCCGCCGGCCGCGTGCCGCACACCGGGGGTGAGCGTTTCACTTCCGCCAGCCCGCTTTATCAGACCATCGTGAAATGGCTCGCTGCGGGCGCGCCGAAGGATCCCGCCGCCGTCGCGAAGGTGGTCGGCCTCGAGATTCATCCCACGCAGTCCGTACTCGAGGGGGCCGGCGCCAGCCAGCGCCTCACCGTGCGCGCGATTTATTCGGACGGTTCCGACCGTGATGTGACGGACATGGCTTCGTATATGAGCGCCAATGATCTGGCCGCCAAGATCAGCGCCGCGGGCGTGATCACCGCCGACAAGCGTGGCGAGTCGTTTGTGCTCGCGCGCTACGAGGATTTCTCCGTCGGCTCGCAGGTTCTCGTCATTCCGAAGAGTGCGATGTTCGAGTTCCCGAAGGTGCCGGAAAACAATTACATCGACACGCTGGTCAACAATAAGCTCAAGAAGATCCGCATCACTCCCTCCGAGTTGTGCGATGACGCCACCTATCTGCGCCGCATCACGCTCGACATCGTCGGCAAGCTGCCGTCGGTCGAGGAGGTGCAGGCTTTCGGTGCCGACGCCGACCCGAAGAAGCGCGAGAAGAAGATCGACGAGCTGCTCGAGCGCAAGGAGTTCACCCAGATGTGGGTGATGAAATGGGCGGAGCTGCTCCAGATTCGCACGGACAATAATCGGTTCCAGTACAAGTCGGCGCTGCATTACTACGACTGGCTGGCGGATCAATTCGCGCAGAACCGTCCGATGAACGAGATGGTGCAGGATCTCCTCAACGCGACCGGCGGCACGTTCGCCAATCCCGAGGGCAACTTCTACAAGGTCGAGACCGACACGCTGAAGCTCACCGAGAACGTCGCCCAGATTTTCATGGGCATGCGCATCCAGTGCGCCCAGTGCCACAACCATCCGTTCGATCGCTGGACGATGAACGATTACTACGGCTTCGCTTCCTTCTTTGCGCAGGTCGGCCGCAAGACCGGCGAGGATAATCGCGAGACCGTCGTCTTCAACCGCGCTTCCGGTGGCGTGAGCCACCCGGTCGGTAACCGCGATATGAAGCCGAAGTTCCTCGGCGGCGATCTGCCCGAGATGAAGCCCGGCGAGGACCGCCGCGCCGCGCTTGCCAAGTGGCTCGCCTCGCCGGAGAATCCGTTCTTCGCCAAGAACCTTGCGAACATCGTCTGGTCTCACTTCCTCGGCAAAGGCATCGTGGACCCCGTGGACGACGTGCGGATCTCCAACCCGCCCTCCAATCCCGAGTTGCTCGATGAGCTGGGCAAACGCTTTGCCGCCTCCGGCTACAACTTCCGGAAGCTCGTGCGCGACATCTGCACTTCGCGCACGTACCAACTCACCACCAAAGCCAACGCGGCCAACGCGGAGGACACGCGTAATTTCGCCAAGGCCAACATCCGCCGGATGCGCGCCGAAGTGCTGCTAGATTGCATCAACCAGGTCACCGCCGGTCGCGAGAAGTTCCGCGGCCTGCCGCTCGGTTCCAGCGCCGTCGAGATCGTGGATGGCCGCACCAGCACCTTCTTCCTCACCACGTTCGGCCGCGCCACGCGCGACACCGTCTGCTCCTGCGAAGTGCAGATGGAGCCGAACCTCTCGCAGGCGCTTCACTTGCTCAACGGCGAGACGGTGAACGCCAAGATCACCGCCGGCGGCACCGTCGCCACCGCACTGCGCGAGAAGAAATCGGCGCCGCAGATCATCGACGAGCTTTATTTCCGCTGCCTCGCCCGCAAGCCCACCGCCAAGGAGCAGGGCGAGTTGATGGAGTTCTTCAAGGAGGGCCGCCCCGAACTCGAAGTGCTCAACGACATATTCTGGTCGCTGCTCAACTCGAAGGAATTCCTCTTCAACCACTAAAAGTTGTAACCACCGTTGAAGCCTATGAAGTTCTCATCGCTGCTCATCGCGTCGGCACTCGGTGCCGTCGCTTTCACCGCGCAGGCCCAGAAAGTCACCTACGATGATCAGGTGCTGCCCATCCTGCGCAACTCGTGCCTCAAGTGCCACAATCCGGACAAGGCCAAGGGCGACCTCGATCTCTCCACCTTCTCGGGATTGATGAAGGGTGGCAGCTCCGGATTGATTGTCTCGGGCGGCAACCCCGATTCCAGCAAGATCTACAAAGCCATCACCCACGCCGACGAACCGACGATGCCGCCGAACTCCGGCAAGATCGCTGTGGGCGAGATCGAGACCATCCGCAAATGGATCGCCGGCGGTCTGCTTGAGAATTCCGGCAGCAAAGCCGTTCTCTCCAATAAACCGAAGGTGGATCTCACCCTCGCCAGCGCCTCTGCTGGGCGGCCCGCCGGCCCGCCGCCGATGCCGGGAGAACTGCTCCTCGAGCCCGCCCTTCGCACCGAGCGCACCAGTGTTTCCACCGCGTTGGTCAGCAGCCCGTGGGCGCCGCTCGTCGCGCTCGGCGGCCAGCGCCAGGTGCTGCTTTACAACACCGACACGCTCGAACTCGCCGGCGTGCTGCCATTCCCCGAAGGTTATCCGAGTGACCTCAAGTTCAGTCGCAACGGTAAGTTGCTCCTCTGCGGCGGCGGTCGCGGCAGCAAGCTCGGCCTCGTTATCGTGTGGGACATCACTTCCGGCGAACGCGTCATCACCGTCGGCGACGAACTGGATGCCGTCCTCGCCGCTGACATTTCTGCCGACCAGAAATGGATCGCGCTCGGCGGCCCCGGGCGCTTGATCAAAATCTATTCCACAAAGACCGGCGAGCTTGTCCACAAGATCAAGAAGCACACCGAGTGGGTCACCGCGATAGAGTTCAGCCCGGACAGCCGCCTGCTTGCCACCGGCGATCGCAACGGCGGTCTGCATGTGTGGGAATCGGACAGTGGCGAGGAAGCGCAGACGCTCGCCGGCCACCGCGGCGCGGTGATGGGCATCGCGTGGCGCGGCACCAATCTCGTTTCCAGCGCTGGTGAAGACGGTGCCGTGAAACTCTGGAATACCGATGACGGCGCGGTCGTCCGCAATCTCAACGCCCATTCCGGCGGCGCAGTCTCGCTCCGCGCTACGCACGACGGGCGCTTCGTCACCGCCGGCCGGGACAAGCGCGCCGTGGCTTGGGGCGCTGATGGCACCACTCTGCGCGCCTTCACCTTCACCAACGACATCCCCATCCGGGCCACCTTCACCCATGACGCCTCGCGCGTTATCGGCTCGGATTGGAACGGCAATGTCTCCGTCTGGGACGCGACCAGCGGCGTGCTTGTCGGTGAACTCGCTCTGAACCCGCAGGTTTTGGCCGACCGCCTCGTGGCCGCTGTCAAACGCACGGCCGAGCTGGAAGCGGCCATTGTTAAAGCGACCGCCGCCCTCGCCGCGGCGCAGGCGGAAGCGGATCAACTCAAAACCGCGCTCGAGGCTGCGCCCGCGAATTCGCCCGCGGCCAAAGATCTCACCAAGAAATCCGAAGCTGCCGCGACGGTGCTTGCCGCCGCCAAAGCCAGCGCGGGCCTCGCCCCGCAGCATCTCGCCGCCGCGAAGGTCGCGATCGAGAAACTCAAGCTGGGTCAGTTCTACACCGGCCTTTATCGCGCTCGCGAGGAACTGGTTTCCAAGAAGCGCGAGCAGGAGCATCTGTTGGCCCAGCACGCCGCCGCCCTCGCCGCAACGAAAAGCGCCGGCGAGCAACTGGCCGCCGCCAAGAAGGCCGCGACCAAGACCAAAGAAGAGAAGGACAAGCTCGCCGCACGCGTGAAGCAGTTGAGCGACCAGATCAAGAGCGAGGAGATCAAGGCCAAGGACGCGAAGAGCGGCGCTGAAAAGCTCGCCAAGCCCATCGCCGCGGAGCAGGCCAAGGTGGACAAGCTCAACGCCGAATATCAGAAGCTCAAGCAGGCCGCGGCGCCGGCGCAGAAGACGGCCACGCTCTGATCGCCCCTGTTTCCATCCGCCGCGTCAGGCCGCAACCTCCCGCGGTTTTTGTTTTTGAAGAGGGGCGCGCGCGGGGTTCTTGGAATGGATGGCTTGCGGATTAGTGATGAGTGAAGCACTTTTGTTGGCGAGTTCGCAAATGAGGAAGACACATCGTTCCATCTGCGCCGCGCTGTGGATGTTCGCGGTCTGGTTCACGTTGCCCGCCTTCGCCGCTGCGCCGGGTGAGCCGGCGCCGTTCAAGAAACCGAAGCCGGACGAGAGCGATACTTTCTTCGCGAGCAAACATATCCCGCGCCTCAAGATCGAGATCGGGCCGAAGGAGGTCGAGCAACTCAACCGCGCGAACCGCGATTACGTGCGCTGCACGGTGCGGGAGGATGACAAGTTCGTGTACGATTTGGTCGGCGTGCATTTGAAGGGCGCGGCGGGGAGTTTCCGCGGACTCGGCGACAAGCCGGCGTTGTCGCTCAACTTCGACAAGTTCCGCGACAACCAGAAATTCCACGGGCTGGACAAGCTGCACCTGAACAACTCGGTGCAGGACGGCACGCTGATGCACGAGGCGATTTCGCGCAGCCTGTTCCTCGATGCCGGCGTGCCGGTGGGCCGCGCCACTCATGCGCACGTGACACTCAACGGCCGCGACCTCGGCCTGTACGTCTTGATCGAGGGCTTTGACCGCACGTTTCTCAAGCGGCATTTCAAGGATCCCGAAGGGAATTTCTACGACGGCGGTTTCTGTCAGGATCTCGACGCGCAGAAGAAATTGGTCTCGAACGCCAAGGTGCAGGGGCAGTCCGATCTCAAGGCCGTCTGGGCCGCCGCCCATATTCTAGACCCGACGAAGCGCCACCAAGAGCTGCAACGCTCGCTCGATGTCGACCGTTTCTACACGTTCGTCGCGCTCGAGTTGATGATCTCCCACTGGGACGGCTATGTGCGCAACCGGAACAACTATCGCCTCTTCGTGCCGAAGGACACGGGCAAGCTCATCTTCATGCCGTCGGGAATGGATCAGGTGCTCGGGGATTCGAACTTCGATCTGTGGGGCATGGGCGGCACGGTCGCGACCAAGCTGATGGAAACGCCCGAGGGCAAAAAGGCGTACCGCGAACGTGTTGCGTGGCTGCATCAGAATGTGTTCAAGCCGGAGGTGTTGCACGCGCGTGTGGACGAGATGGCCGAGAAACTCAAGCCGGTGAACGCGCAACATTTCGCCGGCGTTGCCGCCGATCTCAAACGCCGTCTCACCGAACGCTCTCAGGTCATCGCCCGGCAGGTTGGCGTGCCCGTGGCACCGGCTGCGCCGCGCAAACCCATCGCGCTGAACAAGGCCGAACAGTGGCAGCCGAAAAGCGAGGGCGGCAGCCCGCAGCACACCACACCGGCTCCGAACGGGAAGAAGTGCCTGTTCATCCGCGCCGCTGCAGAGACGACAGCTTCCTGGCGGGCGACCGTGCCCTTGGAATCGGGGCCGTATCGTTTTGAAGGCATGGTGCGCACGCAGGGAGTGGTTTCCGATGGCAACATCGGCGCCGGTCTGCGCATCTCCGGCGGCACGCGCAACGGCGGGATGACCGGCAACACCGAGTGGAAGAAGGTTGAGTTCGACTTCGATTCGCCGGGCGGCGAAGTGGCAATCGTCTGCGAACTGCGCGCGAGCAAAGGCGACGCGTGGTTCGAACTCGACTCGCTACGCGTCGTGCCGCGCTAGCGCTTCTGCCACGGCGCGGGCCGCTCGGTCTGCCAGATCTCCTCGATTTTCTGCCGCGGCCGCACGACGGCGGACTGCCTGCCCTTCACCAGCACCTCGGCGGCCTGCGCGCGGGTGTTGTAGTTTGAAGCCATCACGAAGCCGTACGCGCCGGCGCTCAGCAGCGCGAGGTGATCACCCTCGCCCACCTTCGGCAGCGGACGGTTCTTGCAGAAGTAATCGCCCGATTCACAGACCGGCCCGACGACATCGCTGGAAATGGCCGCGCCGCCTTTTTTCCGCAGCGGCACAATCTCGTGGAAGGAATCGTAAAACGCGGGGCGGATCAGGTCGTTCATCGCGGCATCCACGATGACGAAGTTCTTTTTGCCGGTGCGTTTCACATACTCGACACGCGTCACGAGCACGCCCGCATTGCCGACGATGAATCGGCCCGGCTCGATGACGATGCGCAGTCCCAACGGTCGGAGCAGCGGCAGGAGCGTGGCGGCGTACTTGGCCGGCGTGAGGATGTTGCGCGCCGCCGCTGTCTTCCACCATTTGGAATCGGCGCTGGCGAGGGCGGTCTTGTAAACGATGCCGAGACCGCCGCCGATGCTGAAGAACTCGAGAGGGTGGCGCGCCTTCAACCGCTCGACGAGCGGCAGCATCTTGCGCACCGCCAACTCGAACGGTTTCACCTCGGTGAGCTGCGAGCCGATGTGCATCTGCACGCCGCGCAGGCGGAGGTGCTTCAGCTTGCGCGCGCGGGCGTACACGCCCTCGATTTCTTCGAAGGCGATGCCGAACTTGTTCTCGTAGGTGCCGGTCGTGATTTTCGCGTGCGTGCCGGCGTCCACGTTCGGGTTCACGCGCACCGCGACCGGCGCGATTTTCTTGAGCCGCGCCGCGACCTTGTTGATGCGCACCAACTCCGGCTCGCTCTCGACGTTGAAGCTGTAGATGCCCTTGCGCAGCGCGAACTCGATCTCTCGTTCGGTCTTGCCGACGCCTGCGAAGACGCACTTGCGCGGATCACCACCCGCGGCAATCACACGGCGCAGCTCGCCTTCGCTCACCGTGTCGAAGCCGCCACCACAGTCGGCCAGCGTGCGCATCACCGCCCGGTTCGAGTTCGCTTTCATGGCGAAGCAAATCAGATGATCGAGCGGCGCGAGCGCGGCGTCGAGCTTGCGGTAATGATCCTCGAGGGTGGACTGCGAATAGACGTAGAGCGGCGTCCCGTGCTGTTTCACCAACGGGTCGAGGGCGACGCGCTCGCAGTGCAACCGGCCATTCACATAACGGAATTCATGCATAATCAAAAAAGTTGAGCGCGTGTTCTGACCGTGAAGGCTTCCGGCGAAAGGGATCCAGCCGCCCGGATCACGGCTCGGCAACAATCTTCGCCCGCTCGGCGTAATATTCGCGCGGGGAGATTTTGTCTTTCTTGTAAAGCTCGACGAGATCGCGCAGACGATCCTCTTTCGGTTTGAGGGCGACCGGTTTGGCGGCGGTTTTGGGGGCTGAACCGCGCTCGGCGTCGAGTCGCGCCTGCACCTCGGCCTTGATGCGCGCCTCCTCGGCAATCTTCAACTTGACGCGGCGGCGCGCGGCTTCCTGATCGGCGAGCACCCCCGCCGTCGGGCGAAGCGTGACTTGAATCGGCTCGATGAACATCGGCCGCTCGTCGAGCAAATCCTGCTGGTAAGTCATCGGCAGACCTTTGGCGAGGTTCGGCAACGCGGCGATCTCGAACAGCGCGCGGCCGGGCTGGTTCTCCAAAGTCTGCTTGGCTCGACGGAGCGCATCTTCCTTCGAGGCGACGGTGGGAAGCGTGTTCGCAGTCTCGGATTTGTGCGCGGCGGCCACGAGGCGTTCCTCGGCCTCCTTCATCTGGCGCTCGATCTTGGCGATGAAAATCATCTGGGCCAGCGCGCGTTCCTTCGCCTCGACGAGGAGGATCTGGCGCGCTTCAACGGCGCCTTTCACTTGCTGGAGCGCGCGAGTCTTGGCGAGGATGCGTTTGCGCAACTCGATGGTGGCGACATCGCGCATCTCGGCATCGGCCTTCGCCTTGCGGAGCGCTTCCTGTTTGGCGAAGTAGCGATGCTCGGTTTCCTGATCGGGAGCGAGGGGAAGTTCCGTCTCATCGGCGCGAAGAGGCGAGTGCTGCAACAGCACGGCGCACAAGCAAAGCACGGCAAGAATTCGATCCCTCATCGTTGGAGTCGGATTCTAGGGAAAGGTCGCGCGGGAATCAACTCGTTTTCTTTTCGGTGTCCGGCTCGGTGGATGGCTGCGGTCCGAGTCGCTGCCAATCCTCTTTGAACGGCGCGAGCAACACCGATTTGACGACGAGCCAGCGCACCTCGCCACGTGTGGCTTTGAGGCGCACGGCTGGGTCGAGCGGGTTGCCGGCACGGAGCTTTTCGAGCGTCTTCATGCCGATGAGAATCGGCCACGCGCAGGCGATCCGCAGACGTGTCTGATTTGTCGGCAGCGTATTCGTGTACTCCCAGCCAGCGACGAGATGCGCTTCGGCTTGGGCGAGGTAATGGTCGTAGAGCGGGCGCAGTCGCGCTTCGTTGGCCGGATCGAGCAACTCGGCGGGGGTGATATTGATCGCAGCCAACTTGTCCGCCGGGAGATAACAGCGGCCTTGGCGTAGGTCGCGCGGCAGGTCGCGCAGAATGTTCACGAGCTGCAGCCCTTTTCCGAACCGCACGGCTTGCGCGAGAAGTTTGGTTTCGTCCACCGTTGCGGTGGGGAAGAGATGGCTGCGGCAGATCTTCGTCCAGAACTCGCCGACGCAGCCGGCCACGCGATAGGTGTAATCATCCAGCTCGCCGTCGTTGCGGAGCGGCACGATCCGCGTCTCGCTGGCGTCAGCGAAGCGCTGCAGGTCCAGCTCCTGTCCGCCGATGATGGTCATCAGCACTTCGATGATGAGATGCTGGTCGGAGATCTTCTGTTCCGCGAGCACGGCCAGCGCCTCATCCACCCGCGTGAGCAATATCTCCTCGGCTTCGTCATCTTGCCGGGTGATCAGGTCATCGAGATTGAGCGGACGGTCGGAATTCTCGCGGATGTGCAGACGCAGATTGCGCAGGGCCTTGAACCGCTGAGGCAGCGGCACCAGCCCAGTGTCGGCGATGGTATCGGCCGCGCGCGCGAGGAGATAGGCGAGGCCGATCTGCGCGCGCACCTCGCCCGGCAGTACGCGCAGGGTGAGATAAAAAGAGCGGGAGACGTCGCGCAGCAACGCGGCCAGCAATTTCGGCGGCTTCGACATCAACGGCTCAACAACTTCCGCCAGCGGGCCAGTTGCCGGCGCATCTCGGCGGTGCCGGGCGCGCCAGTCAGACGGCGCTGGGCGAGCGCCCTTTTCAGATCGAACACCGCAGGCGCGTCGGAGCCGAACGTCTTGTCCACCGACTGCAGTTCGTCGAGCGTGAGTTGGTCGAGCGGCTTGGCGAGGCGCTCGGCCATCATCACCACCGCGCCGACGACGTGGTGTGCTTTTCGGAACGGCATGTCTTTGCGCACGAGATAATCGGCGAGATCGGTGGCGAGCAGCGCGGGATCACTCGCCGCGCGGGCGCACGCCGCGGCGTTCACCGAGGTGTGGCGCAGCATCGCGGCGACGAGTCGGACGGTGCCGCGCACATGGTCGGCGCTGTCGAACAGTCGCTCCTTGTCTTCCTGCAGATCGCGATTGTAGGTCATCGGCAGGCCTTTGAGCAGCGTGAGCAGTGCCACCAGATTGCCCACGGCGCGGCCGGCTTTGCCGCGCGCCAGTTCGGCGATGTCGGGATTCTTTTTCTGCGGCATCAGCGACGAGCCGGTCGTATAGGCGTCGGCGATGCGGATGAAATTAAATTCGCTCGTCGCCCAGAGAATCACATCCTCCGCGAGTCGTGAGAGGTGCACGGCTGTGAGCGCGGCTGTGGCGGCGAACTCCACGATGAAATCGCGGTCGCTCACGCCGTCCATCGAATTTTGAGTCACGCGCGGGCGACCTTTCGCGTCCACGAAACCGAGCTGTTGCGCGACGAACTCGCGGTCCAGCGGCAGCGTGCTGCCGGCGATCGCGCCGCTGCCGAGTGGGCAGACGTTCGTGCGCGCGAAGCAGTCGTGCAGCCGCTCCCAGTCGCGCTGGAACATCTCCGCGTAAGCGAGCAGATGATGCGCGAAATAGACCGGCTGGGCCCGCTGCAAATGCGTGTAGCCGGGGATGACGACTTCGCGATGGCGTTCGCCCAACTCGACGAGCGCGCGTTGCAGATCGCGCAGTTCGCCGCAGAACCCGATGATCTCGTCGCGCAGCCAGAGGCGCATATCGAGCGCGACTTGGTCGTTGCGCGAGCGGGCGGTGTGAAGTTTCGCGCCGGCGGGGACGCGCCGCGTCAGTTCCGCCTCGATGTTCATGTGGACATCTTCCAGCTCGGCTTTCCACTGGAATTTGCCCGCTTCGATTTCCCGGGCGATCTGCTCCAGGCCGCGCGCGATGGCGTCACACTCCCTATGCGTGAGCACTCCGATTTTCTGGAGCATCGTGGCGTGGGCGATGGAGCCGGCGATGTCGTGCCGCCAGAGCCGCCAGTCGAAGGAGATGGATTCGGTGAATCGGGCCACGTCGGCCCCGGGGCCGCTGGTGAACCGGCCGCTGCGCGAGACGGGTGAAGTCGTTTTCATGCGCTTTGAAAAAGCGGCGCCAGTCTGCGCAGCGCGGCGGGGGAAGTCACGCCGTTTTGGTCGAGTTAATGCAGCTCCACGAACTCAGGCCGCAAACCATTTGTCTCGCAGTGGAGAATGGCGACGGAACGGTGCGGCACGCCACGGGGACTTTTGGCCGAGCCGGGGTTGAGGAAAAGCGTGTCGTGGATCGTCTCGGCGAACGGTTGGTGCGTGTGACCGAAAACAACGACATCCGGCCGCACGCGTTCCAGCCGTTCCTTCAGCACGGGATCCGGATTGCGCGGATTGACGATGTGTTGCAGAAAGAATTTACGACCGCTCAACTCGACGGTTTCCACCTCGCGCCACGTCGGGTCGCAGTCGGTGTTGCCGCTGACGGCGGTGACGGGCGCGATAGTCTCCAGTTCGAGGAGGACGTGCGGCGAGCCGATGTCGCCG
The DNA here is from genome assembly GCA_009691645.1 of Pedosphaera sp. Lineage (GTDB taxonomy): Bacteria > Verrucomicrobiota > Verrucomicrobiia > Limisphaerales > SIAT01 > SIAT01. Next base: position 16,255 of record SIAT01000011.1, read on the forward strand.
CCGTGCAGAATGTGGTTCACACCAGCGAAGACGGCGAGGACTTGCGGGTCGAGCCAGCCATGTGTGTCCGAGATGACGCCGATTTTCACGGGGGTGCGGTGTGCGGGCTTCTTACTTTTCCGGATGAACGAAGATGGCCTGACCGGAAATCTGCGTGCGTTCGCTCAGGAAACCGCCCGCAAAGAACCCGCCGCCGCCCGACTGGCCGGGCGCGCTTTGGATGATGACGCCGTTGGCACCGACCGATGCGGCTTTCCGTTTCATCGCATGGGTGGCGCGGTCCAGAGAGCCTTGGTCGTGGCCGCCCGATGCGCCGTTGACGATGCCGACCACGTCGTATTTGCCGCTGGGGGGTGTTTGATAAAGTTTCACGTGATCGAACGGCACGGAGATGCGTTTCTCGCCGGTGACCAGCGCGGTGCCGGTGGCGCAACCGGTGAGAAGCACGAGAGCGAACGCAAACATGAGCGGGGTCATTTTCATAATCATGGATGTCATTAGCGGACGCTTGTTAGTTCCGGTTGGAAGAGTGATTTGCCCGTTCACGCTTTGGTTTCCTCCGGCTGCCCGTCGCCACTCTCGCTTTCCTCCGGCTGTTCCTCGGCCACCTCTCCGAGCTTCATTGCGCCGACGAAGAGCGCGGTGAAGAGTCCGCCGCTGGCGAGCGTGTTGCGGAAGAATTCCCACGTGGGCGGATACCCGGGCACGCCGCCGGAAAGCGCCTGCAGCCAGCCGGCGAGGGTCTTCGGATAGGCTGGATTGCCGAGCCATGAGAAGGTGTTGGTGATGAGATAGAATAGGATCGCCCCCAGCACGCCGCCGCCGAGGAGGGTGGCGAAAGAGGATTTCGGCGTGAGCCGTTGCCCCAGCCAGATGAGGCCGCCGTAGAGCGCGTAGCTGATGAGTTGCCACGGGCTGAAAATCTCCATCGGGTGCGTGTAGGCCGCGGGATTTTCCAGATAGAGCGCACGGTAATGGAAACCGAGCGCGAGATCGGTGGCGAGCATCGCGGCCAAGGGAAGCCACCATGCCAGCGCGCCCGGGAAATAAACGCCGGCGCAGAACATGAGGGCGTAGGCGGCGCTGAAGTTCGGCGGCATCAGGCCCGGCCAGCGTGTCGCCGCAAAGGCGAGCATCAGCAACACGGCAATCCAATGGTGGCGTTTCAGTTTCAACGGAAGGCAGGATACGCCCGCCGCGGGAACTGACAAGTGCGCTTCGCGTCAGAATTCCAGCGCCATCATCAGATCGCAACGGGGCGCAACGGCGGGCGCGCCGATCGGCTTGAAACCGTAACGCTGATAAAGCGCGATGGCTTCGTGGAGGGCCGTGGCCGTTCCCGAGAGGACGCGGCGATAACCGGGCTGACGCGCGTCGGCCAGCGCCTGTTCGAGCATCCATTTGCCGATGCCCCGCCCGCGTGTTGGGCGTGCGAGGTACATCTTGCGCAGTTCGGCGGTGTCGCCGTCGTGGCGGTGCAACGCGACGGAGCCGATGAGTTCACCCTCTACATTTTCAACGACAACAAACCAACCGCCGTTGCGCCAGTAATGCGCTCGATGTCATCGAGGTCGGCGTCGGTGCCGGCCGGATTGGGCGCGAGGCCGTACTCACGAAGCGCGTCAAAGACGACCGCGCGGATGGCGTCCGCGTCGCCGTTGGAGGCGGGGCGGGCGTTCCAGCCGAGGGGCAAATTCAAGTTGGCGCTTTCCGTCACGGAAGGCGGATGTTACTTCAAGAACGCGCCACGTGGAACGTCTGTTTGAAATCCTCTACGAAGACCCCGACCTGCTGGTGGTGAACAAGCCGGCCGATCTCGTCTGCCATCCCACCAAGGGCGACATCTACTCGAGCCTGATCAGCCGCGTGCGGTTGCACGTCGGCGAAAAGTTCTCGGCGCATTTGGTGAACCGGCTCGACCGCGAGACCAGCGGCGTGGTGATGGTGGCGAAGCATCCCGAGGTGGCGAAGCAACTCGCGAAGCTCTGGGAACGCCGTGCGGCGCGGAAAGTCTACTGGGCCATCGTTCACGGCCACGTGCGCGAGGATCGCGGGCTGATCGATGCGCCGTTGGGCGTCGATGAACAGAGCGAAGTCGCCATCAAGAGTTGCGTGCGCCCCGACGGCCAACCGGCGCAGACGGAGTTCGAGGTGCTGCTGCGCTTCGCGCGCGCGGAGGGTGAGTTCACGTGGTTGCGGCTTCATCTGCTCACGGGCCGCAAACATCAAATCCGGATCCACCTCCAACACGTCGGCCACGTGATCGTGGGCGAGAAACTTTACGGTGAAGACGAGCGGTTTTACCTCGATCTCGTCCACGGCCGATTGACGCCGGAGCAACGGTTGCGCCTCATCCTGCCTTGCGGGGCGTTGCACGCGCGCGAGTTGGGGTTTCACTGGGCGCACAAAGATTGGAAATTCACCGCTGAACCGGAACGGTGGTTCACGGAGTTTCTGGGCACGGGAGAAACCGCCGTGCGTTCCGTGCGTTGACGGCTTAACTTGAATCGATGAGCGACATCCCGAAGACGATGCGTGCCGTGGTCTATCGCGGCGTGAACGACCTGCGCATGGAGACCGTGCCGGTGCCGCGCATCGGCGCGGGCGAGGTGCTGGTGCGTGTCGCCGCCTGCGGCGTCTGCCCGACGGACATCAAGAAGATCCACTACGGCACCGTGCCGCCGCCGCGGATCTTCGGGCACGAGACGGCTGGCGTCATCGTGCGTGTCGGCGCGCGCGTGCGGGGCTTCCGCGTCGGGGATCGTGTGGCGTTGCATCATCACGTGCCGTGCCGCAAATGCCACGCCTGTCTGCGTGGCGCTTTTGCGCAATGCCCGCAGTATCTCAAGACTGGGATCACCGCCGGATTCGAACCGGCCGGTGGCGGTTACGCGGAGTTCGTGCGTGTGATGGATTTCTGTCTGCCGGGCATCGTGAAGATTCCTGCGCGGAATAGTTTTCTCGAAGGCGCGATGCTCGAGCCGGTGAACACGGTGCTCAAGGCGGTGAACAAACTGCACGCGATCAAGGGCGACACCGCGCTCGTTCTCGGTCAGGGGCCGATCGGCCTGATGTTCACCCGACTGCTCGCTCTGCGCGGAGTGAACGTGGTGGCGACCGATCTGATGCCGACGCGGCTGCGGCTGGCGAAAGAGTTCGGTGCGCACGCGGCGTTGCGCGGTGACGCAAAGGATTTGCCCGAACGCATCGCGCGGCTCACACGCGGTCGCGGACTGGCCGCCGCGGTCGTGGCCGTGCCGGTGGATGCGCTGGTGACACAGGCGCTCGCACTCGTGCGCGGCGCGGGACAGGTGCTGCTCTTCGCGCACACCAAACGCGGCGCGGCGTTGCCGCTCGACTTGGCGACGGTGTGCGTGGATGAGAAAGATCTGATCGGCAGCTACTCCTCCGACATCACGATCCAGGACGAAGTGGCGCGGTTGGTTTTCTCGCGCCGGATGGACGTGCGCCGGCTCATCACCCACATCTTCCCGCTGGAACAGGCGGCTGCCGGCGTGGCGCTGGCGGCGCAGCCCACGGCCGAGTCTCTCAAGGTGATGGTGACACACGCGAGCGAGTAGCCTCCTTCTTTTGCCCTGCAAAAAACCGCCCGGAACGGCGCGCGGCAAAATCATACGCGTGCGTATTATTTGGTTGCCAGCCTCGTGCGCTTCGATGATGATGCGTCCGTTGCTCCGGGGCGTCTAACCGGCATGAACTGTGGAATCTATCGCGCAATGAACTGGGCTGGCAAATCTCTGTGCGGAGCGCTCGTGCTGGCGAGCACGCTCAACGTGAGCAACGCTGCCGCGCCGGCCAAACCGGTGGTGGCGGCAGCGGACTGGCCGATGTTCCGCGGCGG
>SIAT01000012.1 GCA_009691645.1 Pedosphaera sp.
TCGTCCATGAGATAACCGCTCTTGAGCACGCGCGTCGTGGGCCAGTCGCGCACATGGATGTAATAGGGCGAATGCTGGCCGGGCTCGAACGGCGCGATGACCGGCACGCACGGCCCGAGACCGTCGCGCGGGTTCGTGACGCGCACGAAGAGGTCGCCGTCCTGCGCGAGCCAGCCGTCGAACTCGAGGTAGCTCGTTTTCTTCTGCGCCTCGATGCCGGCGGTGTCGTCGGTGAGGCAGATCACATCCACGTTGCGACGAGCGGCCATCGCGCGCTTGGCGGGGCCGGCCATCTGTGCGTTGGCGATGAGCCGCAACGTGGCCGTGCCCTTCGCGAGCTTGGCCGTGCCGGACTGCTGCCAGACGATGTTGTCCGTGCCGCCCCACCAGTAGCGTTCCATCGGCACGCGTTGATGGCCGTTGAGCGCCCAGATTTTCGCGTCACCGAGCCGGCCGAAGTCTCCGCGATAAACCGTCTTGCCGCCCTGCACGACCTCGACCGTGAACTCGACGGAGAAGTTGTGCGGCTGTTCGTAGCGCGCGAGCACCTGGAACTCCCCCGCACGCGGCACCTCGATGACCTGCGTGGCGACGGCCGACTGCCCGGCCTCAAGTTGCTCCGGCGCACCGAGACAACCCATCCGCGACAGGAACGAGATGGCGAACGTCGACGCGTAGTAATTCTCGCGGTAAGGCACGACCTGCCACGGCCCCTTCTCGACCTTGAAATCCTCCGCCTCGGCGATGAGACGCAGCGGGTTGGGGACATCCTGCGCCAACAGGGAAATGGCCGCGCAGAACAAGCTCCAGGCCACCAACAGAGAGGCGAACCGTGTACGTTTGGGGATAGTGTTCAAAATCAGTTTCATGGCAGGTTGTGGAATGGATGGAATGGAGAGTAACACGTTCGGCCCAAGGCGGACTTGTCCGATCGAATAGGCTGGCATCTCGTTACGTTAGCGATGCTGGTTTCTGAATTCAAGCTGGTTTCTGAATTCAAGTATCCGTGAACGGCCGAGCCCCGACAGCCTTCAGCGCTTCGCGGATCTGTTTTTCCAACTCGCCAGCTTTCGCCTGCACCTCGGCGAGCGGCAGACCGGTTTTCATGCCGGGGCGGAGATGTTTGCACTCGGTGAGCCACGCGTCCTTCATCATGCGCTGGCGCTGCTGGACGAGTTTGAGAACGGCGTCGCCGTTCGGATGCGTGGCGGTCAGTTCTTTCGCGTTGCTCATTTGCGCCACATCCTTCGCGCCGAGGTGGAGGAGAATGGATTTCGCGATGAGCCAGTGACCGGTTTCGTTGCAATGTACGCCGTCGCCGGCGAGAAAGAACTTCGGATCTTTCGCGCGTTGCTCGGCGAGATGACGGTTCATCGGCGCGTGCATATCCACGACGTCCCATCCCGCTTTGCGTTGGCCGAGGAGCCATTCGGAGTAGCGATCGAGCGTGTTGCCGTAGCCAGGCTTGCCGCCTTTCACTTCGTCAAACGTCGGCGGAGTGACATGCAGCACCTTCGCGCCATGCGCGGTGCAGGCTTTACGGAGTCGCTCCATGCCGTCGCGATACTTCGCCAAACGCTCTTCGGCGAACGGCAGATAGATGCCGCAGTTCATCCCGTAGCACGCGACGACGAGGTCGGGCTTCGATTTCGCGAGCACGCGTTCCAGCCGTTCGTGCAAATCGGGCCGTGGAAACTTACCGCCCGCGTGTCCGTCTTCGCTGAGTCCGCTGACCGTTTCGCTCGGCAGGCCGATGTTCACGAACTCAATCTTGTTTTCTGGAAAGCGCAGACGGAACCACGCCTCGACAAACTCCACGTACTGGCCGGCGTGAGTGATGCTATCGCCGAGGACGACGACGCGCTTGACGCCCGCGAGTTGCGGCGGGAGATCCGCGGCGGCGGCGAGCGTGACGATGGTCGTAACAAAGAGGGCGGTGAGAAGTATTTTCATGTCGGTTGAACCGACTGTTCTACTCCTGCCGATATTCGCTGTCACGCCCCGCGTTGGCGAAGGCTACTTGAGTGTCCTCAGGAAAACCTCGATGTCGGCCAATTCTTGAGGGCTAAAGATGTCGGCCATCGGCGGCATCGGCGAAACCTTTTGCTGCTCGTAACCTTTCGCGAGAACTTTGCTCGGATCGAGCAGGCTCTCGCGGATGTATTCCTTCGTGGCGCGCGTGGCGATGCCGTCCAGCGCAGGGCCGACCGTGCTGCCCTGGCCTTTCGCCGTGTGACAGAGAACGCAGGCGGCGGCGTGCTTGAAGAAGATGTGCTCGCCGCGTTTCAGATCACCCATGAACACCGCGTTCGGATCTTCGATGGGCAACAGCTCGCAGAGTTTCACGTCGTCGAAGTAACCGTCTCCCTTCGCCGCGTGGAGAATGTTGATGCTGGCGGTGGTGCGATCGCCGCTGTTGAAAAGAACTTCGACCTCGGCCCAATCGGATTCGCGCCGGCGGACGATCTCGGTCTCGTGGCGACCGAGATGATCGTTGAGGCTCACTTTGCCTTGGAGCGCTTGGGTCTTGATCCATGCGCTCAAGCGGTACTGCGTGTTGCGTTTCACGGCCACATCAGCGTGCAGGCTCGTATCCGCGTCCCCGCGTGTGCTGCAGCGGAGCGCGTGTTTACCGCTGTGAAATTGGTTTGTGCCGGAAACGATCTTCCACTCCGCGATCTTGTTCGCTTCGCGGTCGCCGTAGTCGCGGCGCTTCCAACCCTCGGGCAATCCGTTCGCGTTCACGATCTCAAAGCCGGGATTCGGCAGAAGATTCGGACCTTCCTTGTATGCCTCGGCCTTGTGCTTGCGAGCGATCACGCGAACAGCTTCGCTGAGCCATTCCTCGGCGCGATTGGCCGGGTTGCGCGAGAGGCTGGCGGTGACCGTGGCAATCTCTTTCGTGCTGGCGAACTCGCCGAGCTTCACAAACGCGGCGAGCTTGGTCATCGGATCAGGATCGCTGATGACGCCGGAACTGAAGAAGGTTTTCACTCCGCGTTCATCGGTGCCGATGGCGCGCGTGGCGTTGCGACGAACCCCAGGATGCGTGGCGTGCAGGGTCGTGTTGTGCGTTTTCTCGTCGAGTTGGCCGAGACCGTGAAGCGTCCAGAGCGCGTGGATCGCGGTAATGGGCGCGCTGTTGGTCGCGGTCTGTTTCAACTCGGGCACGACGTCGATCTTCTTGCTTTCGACAAGCAGCCGCTGCGCCGTGAGCCGCCAGAACAGGTTGTCGTTCGCGAGCGCGGCAACGAGCTGCGCGGTGCTCGCGCCTTTGAGCGATGTGATGGCGGGCTTCTTCGCCTCATTCCAAACGACACGGTAGATGCGGCCGCGCTCGCGGTCGCGCAACGGATTTACATGCGCGCCGCCGACACCTGTCTTCGCCGCAAAACCACCGCGCTCGACGCTCGGCGTCGGGTTGTGCTGGATGATGTAATTCTGGAAATCGGCGAACCACACCGCGCCATCGGGACCGACCTCGGCGAAGACAGGCGACATCCATTCATCGCTGCTGGCGACGAGGTTGAATCCGTCCCGCGCCACATAACCCGCGCCGCTGTGCTGGATGTCCATGATCGCGATGTTCTTCATCGTCGGCTCGCAGATCATCGCCTTGCCCTGCAAACGCGCGGGGAGATTGCCGGAATAGATGAACGCGCTGCCCGCCGCAGCGGTGTAGCCACCGAAGACATCCACCTGCCGGAAGTTCGGCGTGATGGTGTGGCACTTGTTCTCGATGTTGATGCGCTTGGCCGTCATCGCGCGCAGACCCTTCGGCACGACAGTCGCGGGGATGCCGCCAAAGAAAATCGGCGCGTTGTTCGCCGTGCCGCCGAACTGATCGCCGAACTCGTTCGCGCCGTGGCCCCACGCGTTATTCGAGAACTGATGGAGAAATTCGAGCGCCGAACCGTCGGCCTTGAAACGGTACGTGCCCATCGCGAACTGCTTCTTCACGCCGCCGACTTCGCCGTTGAAACCCGAGTAGCCTACGCAGCCGTAGAGCCAGTTATCGTGGCCGTAATGAAGACTGTTGGCTTGCGCGTGCGTGTCGCCGATGCCCCAGCCGGTGAGGATCTCGCGGCGCACATCGGCCTTGTCGTCGCCATCCGTGTCCGCAAGAAAAAGGAAACGCGGCGGCTGCGAGACGATAACGCCGCCGTTGGCGAAAACGAGGCCGGTGGGGATATTGAGTTTGTCGGCGAAGACGGTGAACTTGTCCGCGCGCCCGTCGCCGTCGGTGTCTTCGCAAATCGTGATGCGGTCGTTGCCGAGGCCGTCGGGCTTCACATCATGCGGATAATCGCGCGTCTCGGCCACCCAGCAGCGTCCCCGTTCGTCCCACGCGAAGGCGATCGGCTTGCCGATCTGCGGCTCGCTAGCGAACAATTCCAAACGCAGATCGGACCCGACCTGCGTGCGCTCGATGCTACCCTTCACGCTGAAGGGATGCTGGAAGGTGACGGCCTGCGGACGCTTCTCGTAATTGGCGACCGTTGGACTAGCCTCGCGCTTCTCCGGCTCGCGCTGGGCAATGAACGCTTCGTAAGACTTGCGCCGTTCAGGCGCGAGCGCGGCGAGCAGGTCGGCTTTGAACTTCGCCGGATTCACGTCGTCCTGCAGCGGTAATAGCAGGGCATGGGTTCCCTTTGGCGTGGCGGCGGATTTGCCGTGGAGCAGCAACGCATCGTAACGCGCGAGCGTCGTGGGCTGAAGCGCCTCGGTCTGGTTCATCACGTCGAACCAGATCGCGTCGCGGCCGAGATCGCGCATCAGCGCGTGGATGGCAGCGGCCTGCGGAGCGTCCCCCTCGACACGCGCGCAGAGCACGCGAATGGGGCCGGCGGCGGCGTGACTGATCGAGATGGAAACGACGACGAACAGGAGGGCGAACAGTTTCTTCATATAGCGTCAATGGCGACCTGCCAGAACTACCTGCAAAGCGAATACGAGGCAAGCAAGGAACGAAGCGCTTCTGGCTTGAATGTCTGAGCCGCGGGTTTCGTCGCTTGATTCCTCGGTTCGGAACCGTAGGATGATTGTGTTTATGATGATGACGAGCCGTGTGATTCCGGTGCTGGCGGCGTGGGCTGCTGGCGTGTTTGTTTTCTCTGCAGTCGCCGCTGAATTACCGAAGGCTGGGCAGAATGCTGCCAACGCGCTGGCCGGCGAGTTGGCGATCAAGCAATTCAAGGTCGCGCCCGGATTGCGCGTGGATCTTTGGGCCGCCGAGCCGTTGCTCGCGAACCCCGTCGCCTTCGCGCCGGATGCGCAGGGGCGCTGGTACGTGGCGGAGACGTTCCGCCTGCACGCGGGCGTCACGGATATTCGCGGCCACATGAACTGGCTCGAGCAGGAACTGGCCAGCACGAGCCTCGAATCGTGGATGGCGATCTTCAAAGGCGATCCGAAGATCGATCTCAAGAAACTCTCGGAACAGACCGACCGCGTGAAGCTCGTTTGGGACAGCACGGGCAGCGGACGCGCGGACGCGTCGAGCGTCTTCGCCGAGGGTTTCAACGAACCGCAGGCGGGCATCGGCTCCGGCGTGCTCGCGCATCGCGGGAGCATCTATTACACCTGCATCCCCGATCTCTGGCTGTTGAAGGATACGAAGAACACCGGCACGGCGGATGTGAAGAAATCCCTCGCGCGCGGCTTCGGCGTGCGCACGGCGTTCCTCGGCCACGACCTGCACGGCCTGCGCATCGGGCCGGATGGCCGGCTCTACTTCTCCATCGGCGATCGCGGCGCGAACGCGACGGCGCTCGACGGCAGGAAGGTTTACAATCCGGAGACCGGCGCGATCTACCGTTGCAATCTCGATGGCACGGGGTTGGAAATCTTCGCTCACGGTTTGCGGAATCCGCAGGAGTTGGCCTTCGACGAGTTCGGTAATCTTTTCACTGGCGACAACAATTCCGACGCCGGTGATCCGGCGCGCTGGGTGTACGCGGTCGAGGGCGGCGACAGCGGTTGGCGCATCGGCTGGCAGTTCATCAACCAGCCCAACGCGCGCGGCCCGTGGCTCGCCGAGCGGCTCTGCTACCCGCAGTTCGAGGGACAGGCGGCGCATCATCTTCCGCCCATCGCCATCCTCGGCAACGGCCCGAGCGGCCTCACCTATCATCCCGGCACCGGCCTCGTGCCGTCGCTGAAGGGACACTTCCTCCTCGCCAATTTCTCCGGCAGCCCGGCCAACAGCGGGATTCTCGCCGTGACGGTGAAGCCCAAGGGCGCTAGCTTCGAGATGTCCACGCCGACCAAGCCGATTTGGAACACGCTCGTCACGGACGTCGAGTTCGGTCCGGATGGCGCGCTTTACGTGGTGGATTGGGTGAACGGCTGGGGCTTGCCCGGCAAAGGCCGCATCTATCGCCTGCACGATCCCGCGCTCGCCGGCGATTTGCTCACCGCCGAGACGAAGCAGCTTCTCGCCACCGGCATGACGAAGCGCGGCGAGAAAGAATTGGCCTCGCTCCTCGCGCACGCCGATCAACGCGTACGAACCGAAGCGCAGTTCGAACTCGTGGATCGAGCCATCGATTCCCTTCGCAAGAACAGCTACCCGCCGCGCGCCCGTGCGGGCATGGAGGCCCTCGGCGGGATTGCACAGAAGAACAGCTCGCAGCTCGCGCGGCTCCACGCCATCTGGGGCCTCGGTCAGATTGCGCGGATGATCCCGGCCGCCACGGTGGATCTGCTTCCGCTGCTCGCGGACAAGGATGCCGAAGTCCGCGCGCAAGCCGCGAAAGTCCTCGGCGATGCCAAGTCGGCCAAGGCCGCCGCCGACCTCGTGAAGCTGCTCGCGGACGAAAGCCCACGTGTCCGTTCGTTCGCCGCCATCGCGATTGGCAAGCTCGGCCACACGCCGGCCGTTCCCGCGCTCTTCACGATGCTCCGCGCCAATGATGACAAGGATCCCGTGCTCCGCCACGCGGCCGTGATGGGCCTCGTCGGTTGTGCCGATGCGACCACGCTCGCCGCGGCGGCGAAGGACAATTCGCGTGCCGCACGCATCGGCGCGGTGGTCGCTCTGCGTCGCTTGAGCAATCCCGCCGTCGTGCAATTTCTCAATGATGCCGACCCGCTCGTCGTCGCCGAAGCCGCTCGCGCCATCAACGACGAATCCATCGAGGCCGCGCTGCCCGCGCTCGCCGCCCTCGCGGCGCAGGCAGAGACGCTCGCGGCGTTTCCGGAAGGAACGAAGGAGAAGCCCGGTCCGCGTGACGCGGTCCTGCGCCGCGTGCTGAATGCAAATCTGCGTGTGGGCAAGCCGGAGAACGCCGTTGCACTCGCGAAGTTCGCCGGCATTAACGTCGCCTCTGAATCCCGCCGCAGCGAGGCGTTGCAACATTTGAGCGACTGGGCTTCCCCCATCAAACTCGATCGCGTGAGCGGTCTCTACCGCCCGCTCACCGCGCGCGACGCGAAGCCCGCGGCCGACGCGCTGCGGCCGGTCATCGCCGCGCTTGTGCAAGATGCGCCGAACGCCGTGCGCGCCGCCGCGCTGCGGCTCGTGGAGCAGTTCGGGATGAAGGAGGTCGCGCTCGATCTCGCCGGCATTGTGGCGAACACGCAGAACGATTCGGCCGTGCGCGTGGCTGCGCTCAAGGCGATGGCTGTGCGTGGCGACGCGAAGCTGGCCGAGGCTGTGAAGATCGCCGCGGCGGACAAGTCGGAGTCGCTGCGCAAGGAGGCGACGCGCCAGCAGACGACGATCAAGCCGGCGAACGCCACCGCGACGCTCGTCGCTGCGTTGGGGAAAGGAACGACCGGCGAAAAGCAGAACGCGCTCGTGACACTCGGCGACTTGAAGGACGCCGGGGCGGACGTGGTGCTGGCGGAGCAGCTTGATTTGTTGCTCACCGCAAACCTGGCGCCCGAGTTGCAGTTGGATTTGATTGAGGCCGCCGCCAAGCGCATGGCGCCGGCGGTGAAGGAGAGACTGGCGAAGTTCGAGGCGTCGCTTGATCTACGCGTGAAGAAAGATCCGCTGGCGAAACACCGCGTGGCACTGGCCGGCGGCAATGCCGAGGCGGGCAAGAAGATTTTCTTCGAGCGCATCGAGGCCTCCTGCCTTCGCTGCCATCAGGTGGATGGCGAAGGCGGCGAGGTGGGACCGGTGCTCACCGGCATCGCGACGCGGCAGAATCGCGAGCATCTGCTCGAATCCATCGTGAACCCGAACGCGAAGATTTCGCCGGGCTTCGACAGCGTGGTGCTGGTGATCAAGGGCAAGCAGAGCGTGGCGGGCATTCTCAAGAGCGAGACGCCCGAGTTGATCACGCTCAACTCGCCCGAGGACGGCATCGTGAAGGTGAAAAAGGCGGACGTCACCAAGCGCGAGAAGGGCCTCTCCGGCATGCCGGCCGAACTGGCGAATGTGCTGAGTAAACGAGACCTGCGTGATCTGATCGAGTTCCTCGGCAGCCTGAAATAGCCCGGCGGGGGAATGAATAGCCGGCCGGCAGCGGCCGTCCTTCCTACGTGCCTCCAGTTACGCCCAATCCATCGGCGTTGTCTGGTGTCGCCATTCGTGGCGACATCGTAGGCTTCCGTCGTCTTTGGCGAACCGAGCGAGATGCTTCGGCATGTTTCCTGCTTCCTACCCCGCAAACTATGAAACACACCCTTTTGGCGGGAGTCTCACGCCGTTCGCGCGTGGCCTTCACGCTCATCGAGCTTCTCGTGGTCATCGCCATCATCGGCATTCTGGCCGCAATGCTGCTGCCGGCCCTCGGCAGTGCCAAGGAGCGGAGCAAGATGGGGAAATGCCTGAGCAACATCCGCCAGCTCGGCATGGCGTGCGTCACCTATGCCAGCGACTATACGACTTTCCCGCTCCACGAGACGACCCCCGGAGGGCCGTTTTCGTCCACGCCCGTCGCCAATCAATCCCGCTATGCCGCGGTGTATTACTCGACCAAATGGCTGGACTTCATCGACCCTTATATCGCCAGCAACGCCAACATCGCCCGGTGTCCGAGCGATCCCGGCACGCTCCCCACCGACGCCACGACCTGGAAGACCACCGGCCCGCCGATCACCTACGGCTTGAATGCTTATTCCTTCTCCATCGGCACCCTGAACAACACGTCGCGGCCCGACGACATCCTCTCACCCTCGGACAAAATCTTCATCGGCGACACCGCGGGCAGCGTGGGCTTGTGCCACATCGGCCTCTGGACCTTCGCCGCCTCGGGCACCCTGCGCCACGGCCCCGGCATCGGCGCGAACTACGCCTATTTCGACGGCCATTCCGAATACGTGAAAAAGAAAGCCGCGTGGGCATCCGGCACCGCCGCCCTCGACGCCCTCTGGCAAACCGCGGCCTTCGTCGCCGCCAACGCACCGGAGTGGGCCGCATGGATACGCTAACTTTTCGCCGCCTCGTCGCCACGGCTCGGAGCAGCGCGCTCGCCCTGCCCCTCGCGTTGACCGTCTTCGTCACCGGCTGCAGCCGCGAGCCAGCACCGGCCACTTCCGCACCGCCCGCGACCCCCGCGGTCGAAATCTCCGCCACTCCGAGCGTGATCGAGACCGCGATCCCCGGCCAGGCCCTGCCCCAAGCCACGACCGAAATGATGCTGCAATTCGAGGCCCGCTTCGGTCGCCCGCCAACGAACTACACCGAACTGCGCCGCCTCAACCAACCCGCCCCCAAACCGACGCCCCGCTGACCGCCATCCCGAAACAAGACCGGCCCCCAATAGATGCTTCGGCATGTTTCCTGCTTCCTACCCCGCAAACTATGAAACACACCCTTTTGGCGGGAGCCTCACGCGGTTCGCGCGTGGCCTTCACGCTCATCGAGCTTCTCGTGGTCATCGCCATCATCGGCATTCTGGCCGGCATGTTGTTACCGGCATTGGGTAAATCCAAAGGTCGCGCGAAGGCGGCGCAAGATCTCAACAACCTCAAGCAAATCGGGTTGGCGATGCAGACTTATGCCGGAGACAACGAGGATCGGATGCCGTGGTCGTACTTTAGCGAGTCGGACTCCGGCGAGTTCGGCGTATTCAAGGTGTTCGCGGGGTTAGGCATGGGTGGTCCGCCGTGGTACGGCACGTGCAGCGCCAGTTCCATGCTCTACAACTACGTAGAGAGAAATCTGAAGGTATTCACCTGCCCCTCGTTGGAGGCCAGCAGCTTCGGTTCGGCGACGTACCTCCCGTCTGTTGTCGGCAGCACGCCGGGACTGGGCCTGACGTGGATTCAACAATCGAACTACCGGTTCAACCCCTTCCTCGGTGCCATTGGCCTCGGTCCGGGAACGGCGCTTGCGGACGGCGCCCGTTTCAGGTCCCCCATCCACCTCGCCGCGCGAGTGGGAGATGTGCAGAATCCCGGCCAGAAGGTGATGGCATTTGACACGCGCGATTGGCGGCCTTACGTCCCAACACCCGGTTTGGCCACGGCCACGCGTTGGGGAAGCTTCACCAATTCACAAGGAGACAACGACCGCTCCAATGTGCTGAACTACTCGACGTGGTGGCAGATGCCAAATATTGGTACGTGGCATAATGACCGCACTGGGATGGTGTTCATGGACGGCCACGCTGAGATGGTGGACAAGAAAAGCTCGATCACCTACGGCGCCGGACCCGATCTGGACGCCAACCACTGGCAACTCTGACATCTGGCACAGCGCGCTTCAGGGAGCCTTGTCGCTCGCTGGCGATTTCAACGTCTCGCTCACCCGCTCCACCCATTCCTCGGGCGATTCTGTTTTGCCAGCGTCCAGCGGCGGGACCGGCCGTCGGTAAACGACAGCCAGTTGAACAACCCGTTGGGCGAGGTGCTGCTGCAAATTCGCCGTCCCCTGCCCGACGAGGATGATGCGGATTTTCTTTTTGCGGACGGTCGCGATCTCTTCATCGGAGAATGTTGGCAGTTGGGCAAAAGAGACCACGGCCGCGCCTTCGGGCAAATCTTGGAGAAGCTTGCCAAAGGCGCCGAATGGCCACTCCGGATCCATCGTCATGGCGCCTCGTGCCAGATGCCAATCTGAGGCGAAGGTGAAGTCGCCTCCCTTCTTTAAGGCTGACTTAAAAGCCTCCACTTGCGCCTCAACAGCTTTGAGTAATAGCCCCACATGTTCCGCTCCCAACGCCGCAGGCGACTCCGCCTTTTCGCTGATTACGCGAAGGTGTCCTTTATTCCCCAACAACTGCACGGTTTCGTTGGCGGCGCGCACGGCCATCGCCTGATGCGGCGCGGTGGTCACTTTGCGGGCGGACGGGCGCATATTCATCCAGATGGCCACTCCGGCAGCGAGGAGGAGGGCGATGATGATCCCAGTGTTTGAGTTCTCGGTTTTCATGAGTTGATGTTCGTGGTGTAGAAGTTGTGCCGCCGATTGTCAAAGAAATCTCCTGTGTGTTCTAATCATTCCTGATGGTAAAAGAGCGAACCGCAACCGAATGTCCCCTTGACAGCTTCCGCCGCAGTTTCTAGAACACCATGGTCGTTGAACTGTTTTGCCTTCGCGTTCGCATTTCAACGGTGATGGCAGACTGCGCCTGTGCGCGAGTATCGCCCGCGACTGATTTCAGATGAGCCGTGGTTTGGAACAATTAATCGGCACGTTGCGTGACGAACTCACGGAATGTGGCGAATTGCTTGCGCTCCTCGAGGAGCAGCAGTCGTTCATCATCGTCCGCTCGACCGAGGGGCTTCTCAAAAACATCGAGCAGGTCAATGTCCAGTTTGAGAAAGTGTCCGCTGTCCGGCAATTGCGGGAAGAGAATCAGCGCCGGTACGCCGTGGAAATCGGCTTTCCGGTCGCTTCCTCTTTCGGCGACATCTCCGGGCGCGTCGCGGCCGAGTACCGCCCGTTGCTCGGCGCACTTGTCGAAGAGATCAACGGTGTGCTGGAAAATCTTCACCAATGGCTGCGGCAAAATTACCGCCTGCTCGGCCGCTCGCTCGACTTGCTGCAACAGCTCATCAAAGGCCTCTTCCCCACCACCGTCGGCAGCACTTATTCTCGCCGCGGCTATTTGACCCCCACCGCCCCTCCTCCCAGCACTCTTTACAACGGCCTCATCTGAAGCGCGTCCGCATTCCCGGGCGCCTTCCTCTCTCGGTAGAAAAAGTGGCCTGCAGACTGGACGGCCACGCCGAGTTTCTCTAAACAAGTGCCGGCATGGCCTTCACTCAATTTCCGGAGCAACAGCAAGTGGTCGGCCTGCTCCAGCGCAGTCTGGAGCGGGGACGGCTCGGGCACGCCTATCTTTTCACCGGCGGGCGCATGGAGGAATTGGAGGCGGTGGCACGCACGCTGGCCAAGACGCTCAATTGCGCCGCGCCGCGCCGCGCCGCCAGCGATGGGCCGGCGGTGGATTCCTGCGACACGTGCCTGTCCTGCCGCAAAATCGACGGAGCAAATCATCCGGACATCCAGTGGGTGCGGCCCGAATCGAAGTCGCGCGTGATCACCATCGACCAGACGCGCGCCCTGATGCGCGAGGTGCAGCTCAAGCCGACCGAGGCGCGCTTCAAGGTGGCCGTGCTGGTCGAGGCGGACCGGATGAACGCGCAGGCGGCCAACGCTTTTCTCAAGACACTCGAGGAGCCGCCCGCTCAAACGATCCTGCTGCTGCTCAGCGTCGAGCCGCAGCGGCTTTTGGAAACCATCCTTTCGCGGTGCCTGCGTTTGAACTTCGCCGTGGGTGACCGTCCCCGTTTCGCCGCCGCACCCCAGGAATGGCTGCGGGCATTCGCCGCGATGGCGGCAGAGGGTCAGAAAGGATTGATGGGCCGCTACCGGCTTTTGGGAAGTTTGCTCGAACGGCTCTCCACCGTGCGCGAGGAGGTGGAGAAGACCTTGGAAGCCGCCTCGCCCTTGCAGCGGTACGACGACCTCGAGCCGGAGCAGCGCAAACGGTTCGAAGACGAACTGGCGGCGGGCATCGAGGCCGAGTACCGCCGGCGCCGCGGTGAATACCTGTCGGCTCTCGAGCATTGGCTGCGCGACGTGTGGTTGTTCCGCCACAGCTCGGCCGAAGATCTGGCCTTCTTCCCCGAATTAATCGCCACAGCACGCCAGGTGGCGGGACGCATCTCAGCAGAGGAAGCGGTGGAGAACCTGCGCGTGGCTGAACAATCGCAGCGCTGGCTGCAGACGAACGTGCAGGAACTGCTCGCACTCGAAGTCGGCCTGCTCAAGCTCCGGCTCTGATTCGCGTGCGCTGCGGGCTGGATTTCCCATTTCGCCTTCCCTACGCTTCGGCCGTGACCGACACCGCCGCCCAGCCCTCCACCCCATCGCAAGGGCAACGGCTCTACGCTCTCTTCGTCGGCCTCTTTCTCGCCTTCACTCTCTTCAAGGTCGGCAACCCGGTTATTCTCGACCACCGGTTCACGCCGCCGCAGGACGCCCACCAATGGCTGCTCTTCGTGTTCCCTTCGCGTTGGGCGATGGTCGTGCTCGTGCCGCTGGCGGTGATCGGGTTGGCGCTGTTCGGGCGATTTCGCCCAGCCGCACCCCGTTGGCTGGTCTGGCTGCCGCTGGTGTGGTTCGGCTGGCAATGCCTTTCAGCGACGCAGACCGTGAGCCGCCAATTGACGGCGCAAACCCTGCCGCACCTCGGCGCCTGCGCTTTATGTTTCTACCTCGCCCTATTCGTCCTCGGCCCCATGCGCCGGCCGGAGCGGTTTCTTTGGGGTGCCGTCGCCGGTTTGGCTCTGCTGCTGGCGGCCGGATTTCAACAACACTTCGGCGGCTTGGAAGAAACGCGCCAGTGGATTTACGAGACGCGCGGCATGGAAAACCTCACGCCCGAGATGAAGAAGAAACTGGCCAGCAACCGCATCTTCTCGCAACTGGTCTATCCGAACGCCTTCGCGGGGGCGATTCTGCTGCTGCTGCCGTTGTCACTCGTCTGGATCTGGCAAATCAGCGAACGACTGGCCATCGCCACGCAATGGCTGCTCACGCTGCTGCTGGCCGCCGCCGGCCTCGGCTGTCTCTACTGGACCGGCTCGAAAGGCGGCTGGCTGGTCGCTTTGGCGATGGGTTTGGCGGCGTCGTTCCGCCTGAGTTGGTCGCGCCGCGCGAAGTTCGCCGTGGCGGCAGCGGTGCTCATGCTCGGGTTGGCGGGATTCACCTGGAAGTACCACGGCTATTTCGCCAAAGGCGCGACCAGCGTCGGAGCGCGGTTTGATTACTGGGATGCGGCTTGGAAAACCGCCGTGCAAAAGCCGTGGCTCGGCAGCGGTCCGGGAACCTTTCAAGTCGTCTACGCCCAGTTGAAACGGCCCGACTCGGAGATGGCCCGACTCGCGCACAACGATTATCTCGAACAAGCGTCAGATTCAGGCTGGATCGGTTTTCTGGCGTATCTGGCCTTCTGGGCCGGCTCGCTGGCTTTTCTTTATCGAAAGAGCGTTTGCAGTCCGCTGGCTTTCGCCGTTTGGCTCGGGCTGGCCGGTTGGGCGTTGCAGGAGATGGCGGAGTTCGGCTTGTACATCCCCGCTTTGGCGTGGCCCGCCTTTCTGCTGCTCGGCTGCCTCTGCGGCGGCGGGTTTGTCGTTGATGAAGGGGGGGCGAGTCCGCTAGAATCTCCCGGCAGATGAAGATACTCTTCCTCAATGGGCCGAACCTGAACTTGCTCGGCACGCGCGAGCCAGAAATCTATGGCCGCACGACGCTCGCCGACATCGAGGCCACGGTGCGGGCTGAGGCGACCAAAGCTGGCGCGGCGATCGACTTCCGCCAGTCGAACGTGGAGGGGGAATTGGTCACGTGGATACAGCAGAGCAAGGGCGCCTTCGACGTGATTGTCATCAACGCCGCGGCGTACACACACACCAGCGTTGCGTTGCGCGACGCCATCTCGGCGACCGGCGTTCCGACCATCGAGATTCACCTTTCCAACGTCCACGCCCGAGAAGAGTTCCGGCACAAGTCGCTGATGGCTCCCGTCTGCAAAGGACAGATCTGCGGATTCGGCCAAGAATCTTATTTGCTCGGACTTCAAGCGGCGTTGTCGTTAAAGCCTAATTGAAACCAAGTCGGATTCGCTTTGCTGCCTGTTATTGCGCCTTGTTTAAAACTCCCCAGCCAGTCTGTGGCGATTGTGGATTCGTTGTGAACAAACTCCCCTTGACCTTCACCTTCCCGTTCGCCTAGCCTCGACCCGCTTTTGAGCAACCTGTTGACTACCGTGACCCCAGTTCGTGCAAGCGCAATTCCGGCCTTGGCCGTTGAACCACGCTTTCAACCAAAGGACACAAAATGGATCTGAAGGACATCAAGGGACTGATCGATCTGATGCGGAAGAACTCCCTCTCCGAGTTCGAACTGGAGAAGGAAGGGTTCAAGATCCGACTCAAGCGAGGTGTTGGCGGTGCGATGACCTCGGTGATGGAAGACGCTCCGATGGGCTCCTACGCCTCGGCTCCAACTCTTTCGGCGACACCCTCCGCCTATATCGCCGCCGCTTCGGCTCACGCGGCCCCGCCGGGGACTGACTCGGCGATCAAATCGCCGATGATCGGCACTCTCTACCGCTCCCCTTCACCGGAATCGGCGCCTTACGTCGAAATCGGCCAGCAGGTGAATCCCGACACCGTCGTCTGCATCATCGAGGCGATGAAGGTGATGAACGAGATCAAGGCCGAGGTGAAGGGTGTGATCACCCACATCGAAGCAGAGAACACCAAGCCGGTCGAGTTCGGCCAGGTGCTGTTCAGGGTCCGTCCGAACTGAGAAGCCGGCGCGCCGCGTGTGCGGCACCCGTGCTGAACCCTCCTTTCCCGACGCTATGTTCGAGAAGATTTTGGTCGCCAACCGCGGTGAAATCGCCGTGCGCATCATCCGCGCCTGTCGCGAGCTGAACATCCGCACGGTGGCGGTGTATTCGGAAGTGGACGCCAATTCGATGCACGTGCACCTCGCCGACGAGGCCATCTGCATCGGCAAAGGCCCGAGCTCCGAAAGCTATCTGCGCATTGACCGGCTCATCAGCGCGGCCGAGGTGGCCGACGTGGATGCCATCCATCCCGGCTACGGTTTCCTTTCGGAGAACGCCCATTTCGCCGACGTCTGCGAGAGCTGCAACATCCGTTTCATCGGGCCCAGCTCGCGCGCGATGAATGCCCTCGAGGACAAGCAGGTGAGTCGCGCCCTCGCCAAGAAGGCCGGCGTGCCCATCCCGCCCGGCTCCGAAGGTCTCGTGCAGAACGAGCAGGAAGCCCTCGCCATCGCCAAGAAGATTGGTTATCCGGTGATGATCAAGGCCGTGGCCGGCGGCGGCGGGCGCGGCATGCGCGTCGCTCACAACGACATTTCGATGATCAAGGGCCTTCACATGGCCCGCATCGAGGCGGAGAAAGCCTTCGGCAACGGCGGCGTGTATATCGAGAAGTTCATCGAGAACCCGCACCACATCGAGTTTCAGATTCTTGCTGACAACCGCGGCAACATCATCCATCTCGGCGAACGCGACTGCTCCATCCAACGCCGTAACCAGAAGCTCATCGAGGAGACCCCCTCGCCGCTTTTCGAGAAGCACAAAAGTTTACGCAAGGAGATGGGCAAGGCCGCCATCCGCATCGCCGAGGCCGCCCATTACACGAACGCCGGCACGGTCGAATTCGTCGTGAACGACGCCGGTCACTACTACTTTCTCGAGGTCAACAAGCGCATTCAGGTCGAGCATCCCATCACCGAGGAGGTCACCGGGGTGGATCTCGTGAAGCAGCAGATTCTCATCGCGATGGGCGAACAGCTCCGCATCTCGCAGAGCGATGTGCATTTTACCGGCCACGCCATCGAATGCCGCATCAACGCCGAGGATCCATTTAACGATTTCCGCCCCAGCCCCGGCCGCATCGAGATGTACTACGCTCCCGGCGGCCGCGGCGTGCGCATCGATTCCCACGCTTACGCCGGGTACACCATCCCGCCGCATTACGACTCGATGATCGGCAAGCTCATCGTCCACGGCAAAGACCGGCGCGACGCGATGGATCTCATGGCCCGCGCCCTCTCCGAGTACATGATCACCGGCATCAAGACCACGATCGCCTTCGAGTTGGCCATTCTGCAGGATCCGAATTTCCGCCGCGGCGTCTATGCCACCAACTTCATCGAGAAGCTCCTCAGCAGCGGCCGACGCGAACTCATCGAGGAAAAAGCCTGAGCCGCGTGAAAGCGCTCGCCGACTGCCGTCTCTACGCCTTCGTGGACACCGCCTATCTCCACGGCCGTAAACCGGTCGAGATCGCCCACCAACTTTGTGACGGCGGCGCCGACCTCATCCAACTCCGCGCCAAACAAAGTGCGCCCGACGAAATCCGGCGGCTGGCCGAAATCATCCTACCCATCACACGCGCCGCCGGGGTCGGCCTCGTCATCAACGACCATCCCGAGATCGCCCGTGCGCTCGGCGCCGATCTCTGCCATCTCGGCCAGGAAGATTTCTTCGAAGCCGGACACAAGCACGTGAACGAAGTGCGTTTGGAAAGCCGCGGGATGCGAATCGGCCTCTCGACGCACGCGCCGGCGCAGGCCGAGCGCGCCCGCGCCGCCGGCGCGGATTACATCGCGATCGGCCCCGTTTTCGCCACGCCAACCAAGCCCGGGCGCCCCGGCGTCACGCTCGATTACGTCCGCTGGGCCGCGACGCACCTGCACGTCCCGTGGTTCGCCATCGGCGGCATCACGCTGCAAAATCTCGACGGCGTCCTCGCCGCCGGCGCGCGCCGCATCTGCGTCGTCTCCGCGATCTTGAACGCGTCCGATGTAACCGTCGCTTGCCGGCAGTTCAAAGAACGGTTGCTTTCTGCGCGTTGATTTGACATCCACCACTCATGAGCCTGCTTATCGTCGGCACCACCGCACTCGATTCGATCAAGACCCCCTACGCTGAGAACCCGCGCCTGCTCGGCGGCTCCGCCAGCCACGCCGCCGTGGCCGCGAGCTTCTTCAGCCCCGTCCGGCTCGTCGGCGGTGTGGGTGAAGATTTTCCTGCGAAATATCTCAACCTCTACCGCCGCCACGGCATCGACCTCGCTGGCCTGCAACATCTGCCGGGCAAAACCTTCCACTGGTCGGGCGAGTACGAGGTGAACATGAACAACCGCCGCACACTCGCGACCGAGCTGGGCGTGATCGAGCAATTTCAGCCCGCGCTGCCGGCCGCGTGGCGCGCCACGCCGTTCGTGTTGCTGGCCAACATCGCGCCCGCGCTGCAAGGGCAGGTGCTCGACCAGCTCACCCGTCCGCGCTTCGTCGTGGCCGACACGATGGATCTCTGGCTCAACATCGCACTGAAGGATCTGCTGAAGCTGATCCGCCGCGTGGATGCCCTCGTGCTGAACGACCACGAGGCGCGCCAACTCGCGCAGGAGGACAACATCATCGCCGCGCTGCCGAAGATCCACAAACTCGGCCCGCGCTACGTCATCGTGAAGAAAGGCGAGCACGGCTCCATCCTCTCCGCGCCGCACGGGCTTTTCCTCGCGCCGGCTTATCCGCTGCGCAAAGTCGTGGACCCCACCGGCGCGGGCGATTCATTCGTCGGCGGGCTGATGGGTTACCTCGCCAGCACCCGCGGCTCCATCGAGCGCAACCTGCGCCGCGCCATCCTGCACGGCAGCGTCGTCGCGTCATTCTGCTGCGAAGGCTTCGGCCTGAACCGCACCGACAAGGTGACCCGCGCGGCGGTCAACACCCGTGTGCGCGAGCTTGAAAAACTGGCTCGCTATTGAGCGCCGCAGAAAAGCCGGTTGCGCAACGGCTGCGGCGATGTTAGAAAACAGTCACCTCACGCGGGTGTGGTTCAATGGTAGAACGTGGGCTTCCCAAGCCTGAAACGAGGGTTCGATTCCCTTCACCCGCTCCACT
>SIAT01000013.1 GCA_009691645.1 Pedosphaera sp.
AGCCTTCAGAGGGCGAGGTGGCGGTCGGTCACGGCGCCGTCGGAGGCGGTGGTGACGAGGTGGGCGTACTTGGCGAGCACACCGCGGGTGTAGCGCGGCGCGGGGCGTTTCCATTTCTTGAGGCGCGCTTTGATCTCTTTGGCAGGCAGGCCGAGAGTGATGGCGCGCGTCTCGGCATCAATGGTAATCAGATCGCCGTTCTTCACGATGGCAAGCGGGCCGCCTTCGTGGGCCTCGGGTGTGACGTGGCCGACGACGAAGCCGTGGCTGCCGCCGGAGAATCGGCCGTCGGTGATGAGGGCGACCTCTTTGCCGAGGCCCTTGCCCATGATGGCGCTGGTGGGGGAAAGCATTTCGCGCATGCCGGGGCCGCCTTTGGGGCCTTCGCTGCGGATGACGATGACGTGGCCTTTCTTGACGCGGCCATCGAGGATCGCGGCGAGGGCTTTCTCTTCACTCTCGAACACGATGGCTTTGCCATCGAAGCGCAGTCCTTCTTTGCCGCTGATTTTGCCGACGGCGCCGCCGGGGCAGAGGTTGCCGCGGAAGACGACGAGGTGGCTGTCTTTCTTGATGGGATTGGAAAGCGGGCGGACGATTTCCTGACCGGCGGGGTACGGTTTCACGTCGCGGAGGTTCTCAGCCATGGTCTTGCCGGTGACGGTGAGGCAGTCGCCGTGCAGCAGGCCGGCGTCGAGCAACGTCTTCATGAGCGGCGTCTGGCCGCCGATGGCGATGAGTTCGCTCATGAGGAAACGGCCGCTGGGCTTGAGGTCGGCGATGACGGGGACGCGCTTGCCGATGCGGGTGAAGTCATCGAGGGCGATCTTCACGCCGGCGTCGTGGGCCATTGCGATCAGGTGAAGGACGGCGTTGGTTGAACCGCCGAGGGCGATGACGAGGGTGATGGCGTTCTCGAACGCTTTCTTCGTCATGATGTCGCGCGGGCGGATGCCGAGTTGGATGAGGTTGAGCACAGCCTCGCCGGCGGCGCGGGCGTCAGCGGCTTTGGCAGGCGAGACGGCGTTTTGCGCGGAGCTGTTCGGCAACGACATGCCGAGCCCTTCGATGGCGCTGGCCATGGTGTTGGCGGTGTACATGCCGCCGCAGGAACCGGCGCCGGGAATGGCGTTCTCCTCGATGACGCTCAGCTCGGCGTCGTTGATTTGATGATTGGCATGCTGGCCGACGGCCTCGAAGCAGCTCACGATATCGAGTTTCTTATCCTTGAGCCGCGCAGCGGTCTCTTCGCGCAGACGTTTCCCGGCGACGATGCCAGTGATGCAACCGGGCAGGATAGTGCCGCCGTACACAAAGACGGCCGGGCGATTGAGCCGCGCCATGGCCATGATGCAGGCGGGCATATTCTTGTCGCATCCACCGATGGCGACGAGTCCATCAAAGCCTTCGCAGGCGACGACGGTTTCGATCGAGTCGGCGATCACTTCGCGCGAGACGAGGGAGTACTTCATGCCCTCCGTGCCCATCGAGATGCCGTCGGAGATGGTGATGGTGTTGAAGACGACGGCCTTGCCGCCGGCTTTGTTCGCGCCGGCCTCGGATTCGCGCGCGAGCTGGTCGATGTGCATGTTGCACGGCGTGACCATGCTCCAAGTGGAGCAGATGCCGATTTGCGATTTCTGGAAATCCCCGGTCTTAAAGCCGACGGCGTGGAGCATGGCGCGGCTGCCGGCGCGATCGGCGCCGTCCACGACGAGGGCGGAATGGGCGCGGGCGAGATTGGTTTTGGCGGCGGTCTTCTTCTTCATAAATGGCAGAGCAGTGTCATGGAAAACAACGCGGCTGGCAAGGTGGCTGCAGGCGGATTGCTAACGCGCAGCGGCGGACTTGGGCTTGCGCACCTGCAACAGCAGGGGCAGGGAGGTCTGTTTACCTTCGTTGCCAGTGGTGGAGCGGGCGCTGCCGAGCACGGCGTGGAACGGGCGGTCCTGTTCCGCGACCCACTTGGAACAGGTGAGGAAAATCTCGCGCTCGGTCTCGCCGGCGGCGATTTGGACGCCGTTCAAGCCGATGTTGTCCACGATGATGCCGTGCGGGAGATTGTCCACGTCCATGCTTACGATGTCGTTGTTGCCATTGCGCCGCACTTTGAGCAACACGGAGATAGTCTGGCCGGGAGCGATGACGACGGGCTGGCGATCGGCGCGCGCGGGGAAGTTCTCGAGATCGAGCAGCAGCTTGGGTTGGGCGGGCGCGAGATTCACTCCGTTGAAAGCGCTCAGCGGCTTGGTGACGGTGCGGCCGTGGATGCTTGCGCTGGTGGTGACTTTGAGTTTCGACCAGTCAACGATCTTCTCATCGGCACCGGGCAGGGCGTAGAGCGTGCCGTCGGTTTCATCGTGGCCAGCTTCAATGAGGAGTGGATTTGAAATGACAAAGCCCGAAGGCACGCCGCTGAACTCGATGCCGATGGCGCCGTCGAAACCATCGCGCCGATCGGCGCGGAGAGTGAAACCTTTGCCCGTGTCGCGCGCCAGAGTGGGCGTCGCGCCGACGAGCGTGATGGTGAAATCGGGCGCGGCGCGGCGGAGGTTGAGGCGGTAGGCGAAGCGATCGCCCGAAAGGCCGCGGCTGTCGGTCACGCGCACGAGATAATCCCCATCGACCGGCGCAGTGAAGAGCAGGCGCGAATCAGCGCCGAGCCGTCGTTCGGCAT
Source organism: Pedosphaera sp. (assembly GCA_009691645.1). Classification (GTDB taxonomy): domain Bacteria; phylum Verrucomicrobiota; class Verrucomicrobiia; order Limisphaerales; family SIAT01; genus SIAT01. The sequence continues at coordinate 2,678 of SIAT01000013.1, forward strand.
CGTCGTCGTTAGCGTAATTCACAGTGAAGAGCGGCAGTCCGTTCGGCACCGGTTTTGTGTTCAACGGGCGCGGCACGACCGTGTAGCTCGGCTCATCGAGCGGATGCGCGACCGCGCCGGTGTCGAAGAAACCCCTGCGTTTGCCGGCGCTGGTGTAGAAGAGGAAACCGGCGTCCGGCCCGCGCGGCATGCGGAAGATCTTGCAGACTTCGCCCTGAAGATAGACCAGTTCGTTCAGTTCCATCTCCTCCCACTTCTCGAGACGGATGTCGGCGTTGTTCGCATCCACGCCGCGGAAGGTGACGGCGGAATCGCGCACCGCCTGCAGCAACACGCGCGCCACGGGTCGGCCATCGGGATGCAGGATTTCGATCTTCGTATCCACCGGCGAACCGCGCCGCGCGGCGAGCGTCTCCACCACCCACGCTTCACCGTTCTTGGAAGTGAAACGGAAATGATCGGCGTCCGGCGAACTTCCGGTGGAACGGATGCGGCCATGCGCAGCGCCGGGAACGTTCATCGCGGTGGCGCGTGCGGGCGTGTCATTCGGTTCGGCTTCGGGTGTCTCCGTGTCGGCGGTGACCATCACTTTAAAAGCGGCGCGCGTGCGGAACTTTTCAGGATTGAGCGGCACGTCCGCTTCGCCTATGGCCCGGGCGTTCACGTCGGCGCGGGCGTTCGCAGGAAGGTTCACGCCGATCAACTCGACCGTGCGATTCGTGCCGATAGAAACAGCGAGCGGATAAACGCCGGTGACAAAGGCGAACCCGCCCATCGTGAGGCGATAGAAATGCTCCGGCGATGCGCCGAGTTGCTGGTCGCTGACGCGCACGCGATAGGTGCCGGCTCGGTCGAACGTGTGCGCGAGCAGCGGCTCGCCGCCTTCGAAACCGTTGCTGGCGGCCAGCACAACGCCGGTCTCGTTGAGCAACGTCAGCGCGAGATTCGCGGCTTTGGAACCAAGCGGTTTCGCAGCAAGATCGAACACAATTGTCTGAGCGGCTTTGGCGTTGAAACGGAATTCATCCACCTCGCCCGGCTTTCCGAGCCCGCCCCAAACGGTGGTGGGCAATGCGATGGCCGCAGAGGATCCCTCGCTGATCTGCGGGAGGTCGTCGACGAAGAGCTTGAGGCGCGCGCTTTCGCCATTGGTGTTGGCGACGGATAGCTCGTAGGCGCCACGTGGCAGATCGGCGGCCGGTGTGATTTCGGCGATCGCGATGTTTTTGCCCATGCGAGTGTCGGTGATAATTTTACCGGAGAGCTTTGAGTGATGAAGTTTCAGTTCGATTGCTCCAACGAGAGCGTCGCCCGCGAGTTTCAGTTTTGTTGTCACGCCACGTTGCACGCCGCGCGGTTCAACGGCCGTGAGTGTCGGCGCAACCGGCTTGGTGGGCGCAGCTTTGGTTTCCGCAGCGCGGAGTGGCAAGCTGAGCAGCAGAAATAGAAGCAGGCGTAGCGGGCGCATCGGTCAGTTCTCCTTGCGCGGTTGATTGAGGTCGTGAAAATCGAGCGATCCATCGAGCCGGCCGATGGCGAAATGGGATTCGTCCCGCAGGAAGGAGACGGCGGAGGGCCAGTCGGATTGGCCGGTGAGCAGTTGCTTTTCCTTCAACTCGTGTGCGTCCCAAAGTTTCACCGTGCGATCATTGGCGGCGGAGAGGAGATGACGGCCGTCGCGTGCGAAGGCGAGCTTGAGAATCGCACCCTCGTGGGCGAAACGAGATTCGAGCAGCGGGTTCGTCGTCTCAGTGGCCCGCTCGCTGATGGCCCAGACGCGGATGCGGTTATCCACACCGCCGGCGAGGAGGCGCTTGCCGTCGGGGCTGAAAGCGACGGTGTAAAGTTCCTTGAGCGATTGCGCGAGCGTGTCGCGCCGTTCGCCGCTGGCCACGTCCCACAATTTCACCGTGCGATCGGCGCTGGCGCTGGCGAGGAGCTTGCCATCAGATCGGAAGTCGAGGGCGAAGACCGCGCCGTTGTGACCATTCAACACTTTGATGGACGCGCCGTTCGCGGTGTTCCACAAAATGATTTTCTGATCGTAACTGCCGGTGGCAAGCGTGGCGCCATCGGGCGAAAGAGCGAGCGCGTAAATCGCGTCGCGGTGGCCTTCGAAGACGCGGACGAGTGCGACGTCCGCGGTCTTGAACTGGCGCACCTCACCGGCGAGACCGGGTTCGCCTGCCGCGGCGAAGAGATGCGCGCCGTCGGCGGAGAAAACGAGGGCGTTCACTTGTCCGCGCAGACCGGTGAGCGTGCGAAGGAGCGTGTGGGCAGAGCCGTCACGCAGTTCGACCGCGCCGTGACGTGCGACGGCGAGGAGGTTCGGCTTCGGCGCGTAGGCGAGGGCGTTGATCGGCGAACGCGGCGTGCCGCGTGGCGCGATTTTCGGAAGGTTGGCGAGCCGCACGTTTTCCTCTCCGGCGGCGGGCGCGGGCGCTCCGGCGTCAATCCACGCGCGGACGACGGCGATCTCATCCGCGCTGAGCCGCTTGCGGTTACCGGGCGGCATGAACTGGTTTTTCCCCTTCCGCCCCGAGGTGCCGTCGAGGAATTTCACGAGCAAGCTCTCGCTGCTTTTTCCAGAGACGATGCCGGGGCCGCTTTCGCCGCCCTTCATCAACGGAGCGAATGTCTCGAGCACGAAGCTGCCCTCGGGATCCTGCTGCGCGTGGCAATCGAGGCAATGCTTGGAGAAGATCGCAGCGACGCGGGCGTAGTCCGCCGATGGTGCGGCAATCGCAGTCAGCGGAAGAAAGAAGAGTAATGTGAGGACGCGGCGCATACTCAGTGGTTGAACAGAAATTCCTTCGTGCTGAGCAGCGCCCAGAAAAGATCCTCGAGTGTCTCGCGTCGGCCAGCCTCGCCGGTGCTGGCGAGAATTTCGGCGGAGCGTTTCAATTCATCAGCCGTTGGCCGGCGGGCGAGCGTGAGGAGGAAAGATTCTTCGACGAGTTGTTCGCCCGTCAATTTCGCGGTGAGCAGCTTGGCGAGGCGGTTGGCGGGCGACTTGAGTTTTCCGTTCAGCGTGTCGCCATTGGCGATGTGGAGCATCTGCGCGACGCTCGGCTGGCTGGTGCGTTCGCATTCGCACGTCTGGGTGCGGTCGGGGTGGCCGAAGGTTTTGAGGAAGTAGGAGGCGATGTTGGCGTCGGGCAGTTGCATTGCGCGCAGGCCGGCGGGATAGGCGGGGCCGACACCGCGGTTGGCGTTGCGTAAATCCTGACGAAATTCGGTCGGCACGCTGGTGACCTGGCTGGCAGCATCGAGGATGACCTCGGCCGTCAGGCGCCGTGCGAAGTAATGCGAGTAGAAGCGCGTGTCCGCCTCGTTGCCGGCGATTGTCTGGCTGGAGCGCTGGTAGGTCTCGGACTGAAGGATGGCGCGCATGAGCGACTTCAAATCGAATCGCTGGTCGGCGAGGAATTTCGCGGCGGCGGAGAGGAGCTTCTCGTTGCTGGAAGGATTCGTCACGCGCAGGTCGTCCACCGCCTCGACGAGGCCGACGCCGAGGAAGTTCGCCCAGACACGATTAACGATGGCTCGGGTGAAGTACGGATTCTCTCTCGCCGTGAGCCAATCGGCGAGCGCGGCCCGGCGATCCGTCGGTGCGTCCATCGGCAGCACTTTGCCCTCGAGCGGTCGTGGCGGTTGCGGTTTGCCGGTGCGCGGTTGGATGAGATTGCCCTCGGTGGCGGCGAAGATGATGCGGTCGCCCTCACCGCTGCCGTTCTTGGTGCGGACACGGGCGAAGAGATTGGCGAAGCCGAAGTACTCGTCGTTGGTCCACTTCTCCATCGGGTGGTTGTGGCATTTCGCGCAGTTCACCGACATCGCGAGAAAAGCCTGCGTGGTGGTCTCAGCCATCGCGGAAGGATCATCGTGCAGCACGAAGAAGTTCGCCGCGCCGTTCTCCAGCGTGCTGCCGGTGGCGGTGACGATCCGGCGCGCGAATTGGTCCCACGGCGTGTTGGATTCAATGGCGGCGCGGATCCACGCGTAGTAGGCCCACATCGCATTTTGCGGCAGGCGCCGGCTGCTGACGAGCAGCAGGTCGCTCCATTTGTAGCTCCAGTAATCCACGTACTCCGGCCGCGCGAGCAGGTGCTCGATGAGCGTGTCGCGTTTGGTTGGCGAAGCGTCGGCGAGGAACGCGCGCGTCTCCTCCGGCGTGGGCAGCACGCCGATCGTGTCGAGGAACGCGCGGCGAATGAACTCGGCATCCGTGCAGCGGAACGAGGGCGGGAGATTCAACGCCTTCAACTTTTCCAGCACGAGGTCATCAATGAAGTTCCGTCGCGCCGCTTTGCTGAAGACAGTCGGGCTGAGTTTGTTCGTGAACGGCACGGAGAGGCTCGCGATGGCGATGCGGCTCAAGTACCACGCGGTGATGGCGCCTTCGCCGTGGCCGATGACGCGCAGGCGGCCGTCCTCGCCCACGTTCGCGACCGATTCATTGGCCGAGGTGTATTTGACCCAGCGCGTCACGTCCTCGCTACGGCCATTGCTGAAGTGAGCGCGGACGCGCAGCGCTTGCTCGGCACCGGGCTTGAGCGTGGCTTCTGCCGGAGTGACCTCGAGCCGCGTGATGCGAGGGTCGTTGGTCAGCGGTCCGGGCGTTCCGGCGGCAATCCAGCCGGCGAGAATGCGGTATTCCTCCGAGTCGGTATCGAACTTCACGCCGCCCTTGTGCGGCACTGCGCCCGTGGTTTTGAGCAGCAGCAGACTGCGCGCGGGATCGGCAGAGTTGATGCGGCGACCGAGCGCATGGCGCGTGATGGCGAGATGATCGGCCTCGTTGTCGTAACCGCGCAACGACAACTTGAAACCGTTCTGGCCAGCGGCAGCGCCGTGGCACGCGCCGGAACTGCAGCCGTACTTGGCGAGGATGGGTTGGACTTGGTTCCGGAAACTCGGCACCGGCGCGTCCGCAGCGGTGAGTTGGCTGGCGAACAGCGCGGACAAAACAAGAGCGGAGAGAAACTTCATGCGCGTCAGATTTTTTGTGAACTACGCGAAGAGTTCCTTAATCGGCTGCGTGCCGAAATCCACGAGCGGGTATGGCCGCTGCTGCGGGCCGGGTAGATGGGTGGTGAGATCGAGGTCGAGACTGTGATAGATGGTCGCGACGATCTCGCTCGGCTTCGTCGGGCGTTCGGCCGGATAACCGCCGATCTCGTCGCTTTTGCCGATGGCGCGGCCGCCCTTCACGCCGCCGCCGGCGAAGTACATCGTCCAGCATTGCGGCCAATGATCGCGGCCGCCAGCGGGGTTGACCTTCGGCGTGCGGCCGAACTCGGCGAGATTGCAGACGAGTGTGCTGTCGAGCATTCCGCGCTGATGGAGATCTTCGATGAGCGCGCTGTAACCTTGGTCGTACATCGGTGCGACGATGTCCTTCATGCCCGCGATCGAAGTGAAAGGCTTCGAACCGTGGATATCCCACGTGATCTCGCCGAAGACGGTGATGAAGGTGTTGACGGTGACGAAACGCACGCCGGCCGCGACCAACCGCCGCGCGAGCAGGCAGCACTGGCCGAAACGGTTCAACCCGTAACGCTCGCGGACCTTCAGCGGCTCTTTCGTGAGGTCGAACGCCTCACGGGCTTTGACGCTGGTCATCAAGCGATAGGCGGCGGCGAAATTACTATCCATCAGCTTCGCGCTTTCGCTGGATTCAAAACCCTTCACCGTGCCGTCCACCACATCGCGCAATTTGCGGCGGCGATCGAGACGCGCCTCGCCGATGTCCTGCGGCGGCAGAAGGTCGGGCACTTTGAAATTCGGTTTCGAAGGATCGGCGTTCAGCACGAACGGATCGTAATTCTTGCCGAGGAAACCGGCCTCCTGACCGTGCGGCATGTTGCCACCGGTCGCTCCCATCGGCTCGGGCAGGATGACGTGCGCGGGCAAATCGCCACGGCGCCCTTTGAGATATTCGAGCGCGCAACCGGCGTGCGGCGTGATGGTGCCGCCGGTGAAGAGGCGGCCGGTCTGCATCATCTGGTGGCCCGTGTCGTGCACGGCGGCGGCGGTGTGGTAGCAGGAACGGACGAGGCTGAACTTGTCCGCCAACTCCGCGTGTTTCGGTAGGATTTCGCTGATCTGGAAATCGCCTTTGGTTTTGATCGGCTTGAACGGACCCCGGACTTCGCGCGGCGCGTCGGGTTTGGGGTCGAACGTGTCGAGCTGGCTCGGCGCGCCGAGATTGAAGATCATGATCACCGAGCGATCGTCGCGGCCCCCGGCGTTCTTCGGTTGTGCGGCCTCGAGTTTGGCGAGGTCGGCCATCGTGAGGCCGAGTGCGCTGAGCGCGCCGACTTCAAGGAAATCGCGGCGAGTGACGCCGTCGCAAGTGGTGATTGATCCTGAGCCGGTGAACTTAAGCATAAATCTGTTACTGTTGCTTGGAATCGTATTCCGCGCCCGCAATCCGCTCAAGCGGTTTGTGGGCCTTTCCGTAGGGCGCAACGCTAGTCCACGAAAGCGAATTCGTTCGCCATGAGCAGCACGTGGACAAGTTGTTCCCACGCACTCGGCATGGAAGAAATCGCCGCCGTTCCCGTCGCATTTGTGCTGGTGGGCGTTGCGGCTGCCGCAGCTTGTAGAAACTGCCGCGCGTCCTTCATCTCATCCGCCGTCGGTATGCGCTGGTAGAGCGTGGCGTAAACCCAGCGCACCTTCGCATCGTCGGTTCCGAGTGACGTTAATTCCGGTCGCACGGCGAGGTGCCTAGCCTGCTGCGTGGTGAGCGCGCTGTTCATCCAGAAGAGCGCCTGCTGCGGCACGGTGGTGCTGAAACGCATCGGGCTGTGCGTGTCGGGATTGGCGAAGTCGAACGTGCGGAACAAGCCGGGCAGGTTCTGCCGGTCGATGTAGGCGTACACCGCGCGGCGCACGGGGAAGGGGTCCTTCGTCAGTTCGACCGGCTTGCCGCCCATCGTCAAATCGAGCTGGCCGGAGACGAAGAGCAACGAATCGCGCATCGCCTCGAACTCCAGCCGGTGCCGGTTCTTTTTCCAGAGCAGCAGGTTGTTGGAATCCTTCAGCACTGCGTCGGCGCGGTCATCGCTGGCCTGCTGGTACGTGGCCGAGAGCATGATTGTGCGGTGCAATTTTTTTAGCGACCAGCCTTCAGCCATGAAACTTTGTGCGAGGTGATCGAGCAATTCGGGGTGGCTCGGCGGATCCGCGCGCAGGCCGAAGTCGCTCGGCGTGCGGACGAATCCCTGGCCGAAATGGTGCATCCAGATGCGGTTGACGATGACGCGCGCGGTGAGCGGATTGTTCGTGCTGGTGATGGATTGCGCCATCTCGAGACGACCGCTGCCTTTGACGAACGGCTTTCGTTCTGCGCCAGCAATCACTTCGAGGAACTGGCGCGGCACTTGCGGGCCGCGATTGCCGGCGTTGCCCCGGACGAAGACGACCGGCTCCGTCGGCGTCGGCGCGTCGGCCAGCGAATGGGCGCGGGCCGGTGCGTTGGGGCTGTTGATCTTCCACTCTTCGACTTTTTTCTGGAGGATAACGAGTTTGTTGCGGTCATCGCGTCCCACGAATTTCTCGAAGTCGGCGATGGGCGCATCGAGCGGATTGGCCTTCGCGCGGAGCAGTTGACGCAGCGCTTCCTCATCCTTGTCGGCTGTCGGCTCGGCCGGTGCAGTCTTGCCGAGCAACGCGCCGTAGCGCTGCGCCGCTTCCTTGAGAGAGGTGGGCGGCGTGGCGAAGGCGCGTGCGACGAGGGGATTCACCGGCTTGATCGGAGCGGCATTGGTGAAAGGCGCGAGCACAGCGGCGGTCTTGTTTGTGAAATCATTGGCTCGCAGCGTAACAAGCCCGTGCCACGGACCGAGGATGGGATGATGCGACTTGGCCGTGTCGCCCACGAAGGCGCGCCAGCGCTCGATGAAATAGGGGCGCAGCTCGCGTTGCTTGGCGAGCTCGCGCAACGCGCCATCGTCGAGTTTGGCGGCATCGTGCGCGGCGAGTAGATACTCGGCGATCTTGGCGGGCGCACGGAGATCGCTGGTGATCTGCGCGGCGCGTTCCTCTCGGAATTTGTTCACCACGGCTTCGCGCACCTTCAGTTCTTTCTCGAAGGATTCGTAGGAAGCGTTCTCGGCGGGCTTGGCGATGAGCGGCAGATCGGTTGGCTCGATCGACGAAGCGAACACGCCGTAGAGCGAGTAGTAGTCCTTCGTCGGGATCGGGTCGTACTTGTGGTCGTGACAGCGGGCGCAGGTGACGGTGAGGCCCATCAAACCGCGTGTCGTGACGTCGATGCGGTCGTCGATGATTTCCTCTTGGTTGTTGATGAAGCGGCGGCCGAGCGTGAGGAAACCCATCGCGGCGAGCGGCCGTTTGTCTTCACCGAGATTGAGTTGATCGGCGGCGAGTTGCTCGTGGATGAAACGGTCGAAGGGCAGATCCTCGTTGAAAGCGCGGATCACGTAGTCGCGGTAGGTGTACGAGTACGGGTAACGTCGCTCGACGCCGACGCCGATGTAACCCTTCACGTCGCCGTAGCGCGCGACATCGAGCCAGTGCCGCGCCCAACGCTCGCCGTAGCGGGGACTGGCGAGAAGGCGATCGATCACCTTCGCGTAGGCACCTGGCGATTTGTCGGCGAGAAAAGCATCGGCCTCGGCGGGGGTGGGAGGTAGTCCGGTGAGATCAAATGTGGCGCGGCGGATGAGCGTGCGTTTGTCGGTGGCGGGCGAAGGATCCAGTTTTGCGGCTTCCAGTTTTGCCAGCACGAAGGCGTCAATCGGACTTTGCGCCCAGCGCTTGTTTTTCACCACGGGCAGGGCGGGGGGGTGAATCGGTTGGAAGGCCCAGTGTTTTCCGGCGGATGAAGGTTGCGAGTTTGAGGTGGATGGAGAGGTGCTGCGCGGATCGGGTGCGCCCATCTTCACCCACGTCTCGAGCGCGGCGATTTGCTCTGACGCGAGCCGCTTGTTCTTCGGCGGCATCTGCAGATCGGGCTTTGTGTAGCGTACCGCTTTGATGAGCAGGCTCTTTTCCGTGTCGCCCGGGACGATGGCCGGGCCGGTGTCGCCGCCCTTGAGCAGGCCGTCGCGTGTGTCCATCTTCAGTCCGCCTTTGATCGATTTACTTTTGGCGCTGTGACACTCGTAGCAGTGATCTGAGAGAAGGGGACGGATTTTGTTTTCGAAGAACTCAATCTGCTCGGGTGTAGGCGCGGCGGCGTGAAGGGTGGCGATGCCGGCAAACAACGCCGCGCAAAGTACGCTCCAAATGGGGGGTTGCGAGGGGTGTCGTTGCGCTGTGGCGAATTTCATTTCCGTTGAGCGCCGGAGCATATGGGGTTTGGACGTGGCGAACCAGTTTTTACATCAGGTTCTTGTTGTTGCGAGGCGAGAGAGGGCTTGTATGGCGCGACCGGTTCGAGTAAAAGGAGGTTAAGCGTGGAAAACTGCGCTGAGAAAAAGCCGACGCGTTTTGAGCGCAAGCCGTTCGAGAGCAGTGGGTTCTCGGAGACGAAAAGATGCGGTGGGGCGTTTGACTTTGTGAAGCTCGACGAATAGGGTTCGTTAAGTCAGCGGTCGGTGAATGAGGTGCCTGTGCCAGTTAAGGACGATTATCTAGTAGATACGCTCTGCGACATGGGGCTGCTCAACAACGAGCAGCTCGAGGCCGTCCGCGCGGAGGCCGAGTCGCAGGGGGAGGGTGTCGTGGACACGCTCTTGGCGCGCAAGATGGTAAAGGGCGACGACGTGACACGCGCGCGTGCGATGCAGTTCGGCGTCGAAGTCATCGATCTCACGAAGTTCAAACCGAGCGACGAAGTGCTGGCTGCCGTGCCGCGCTACGTGGCGAAGCGGTACAAGATTCTCCCCATCAGTATCGACGATGGCAATCTCGTGGTGGCATTGAGTGATCCCGGCGATCTCGACAAGATTGACGGCCTCCAGCGGCTCCTCAACCGCGACCAGATTTTCTACCAAGTCGCCACCGAAGGCCAGATCGAAGCGGCGCTTGAGAAGTATTACGGGTACGCCGAACAGGCGTTGGATCGCATGGTGCAGGAGCTTTCCAAGACGCAGGTGGATCTCACCGCGCTCGAGAAGACCAAAGCCAAAACCGACTCTGGCGAGATGGAGGACGACGATAGCGCGCCTCTGATCCGGCTCGTGAACAACATCATCATCGACGGTTTCAAGCTGAAGTGCTCGGACGTCCACATCGAGCCGATGGAGCAGCGCCTGCGCATCCGCTACCGGATTGACGGCATGTTGCAGGAGGCGAACAGCCCGCCGAAACGTTTGCAGGGCGCCATCATCAGCCGCATCAAGATCACGGCGGGAATGCAGATATCCGAGCGTCGCGTGCCGCAGGACGGCCGCATCCAGATGACCATTGACGGCAAGCTCATCGACTTCCGCGTGAGCTGCATGCCCAGCTCGTTCGGCGAGACGATCGTGCTGCGTATTCTCGACAAGTCCGGCCTGCGCCTCGGCCTTTCGCAGCTCGGTTTCATGGCGGACGACCAAGCCACTTTCGAACGCTGTGCGGCGATGCCGGACGGCATTCTGCTCGTCACCGGCCCGACCGGTTCAGGCAAGACGACCACGCTCTATTCCTGCTTGAATTACATCAACCGGCCCGACAAGAAGATCATCACGGTCGAGGACCCAGTCGAGTATCAGCTCACCGGCATCAATCAGGTGCAGGTGAACGAGGCGGCCGGGCTCACCTTCGGTGCGGCGCTCCGTTCGATGCTCCGTCAGGCGCCGAACATCATCATGCTGGGTGAGATCCGCGACATGGAGACCGGTTCCATCGCCGTCAACGCCTCGCTCACCGGCCACTTAGTCTTCTCCACGCTGCACACGAACGACGCGCCGAGCGCGGTGACGCGTATGATTGACATCGGCATCAAGCCGTTCCTTGTCGCCTCGGCGGCGCGCTGCATTCTCGCGCAGCGTTTGGTGCGCAAGTTCTGCCCGCAATGCGTTGGCCCCCACACGCCCACCGCGGGCGAATTGCAGTCGCTGGGCATCACCGAGGATCAACTGAAGACGGCGAATTACCGATTGGGGAAGGGCTGCAAAGCCTGCAACGGCAAAGGCTACAAGGGCCGGTTCGGCATCTTCGAGGTTTTCGCGTTGGATGATCGCGCACGGCGCATGGTGATCGAAAAATGTTCAGTCATCCAGTTGCGCGATCACGCTTGCAAGATCGGTATGAAAACGCTGCGCGAGGATGGGGTTCGCAAGGTGCTCGCGGGAATGACTTCCACCAAGGAAGTCATCACCGCCACCGCGAGCGACGCGCATTGATCGGAAGAACCAGAAGGGAACGATAAAAGAGATTATGGCCAGCTACTACTCAATGCCAGACCTGCTGAACATGATGGTGGACACCGGCGCCGCCGATTTGCATGTGCGTGTCGGGATCCCGCCGTGCTACCGGCACAAGGGATCGCTCAAGCGTGTCGCCGGTCCGGATTGCCGGGCGGAGGATCTCGAGGATCTGGTCAAGAGCATCGCCAACGACGATCATCTGACTTCAATCCGCGCCAAAGGCGGTGCGGATTTCGGGTTCGCCTTCGGCACGAAGGCGCGTTTCCGCGTGAGCGCCTTCAAGGAACGCGGCAACCTCGCACTCGTCTTGCGTCAGATTCCTGCTGCGTTGCTCACCATCGAACAGATTGGCCTCAGCCAGATGATTGTGGACAAGTGCATCAACTCTCCGCGCGGGATGATTCTTGTCACCGGCCCGACTGGCTCGGGTAAATCCACCACGCTCGCCTCGCTCGTCAACCTCATCAACGAGAATCACGATGACGCACACATCCTCACGATCGAGGATCCCATCGAGTTCTATCATGGGCACAAGAAAGCGCTCGTGACACAACGTGAGGTGAACACGGATGTGCCGAGCTTCGGCGAGGCGCTGCGGCGCGCGCTGCGTCAAGATCCCGAGGTGATTCTGATCGGCGAGTTGCGCGATTTGGAAACCATCGAGATGGCCGTGACCGCCGCCGAGACCGGTCACTTGGTGTACGGCACACTCCACACCACCGGCGCGGCCAAGACGATTGACCGTATCGTGAACGCCTTCCCGATGAACCAGCAGGAGACCATCCGCATCCAGCTTTCGACGGTGTTGATGGTGGTGATTTCTCAGATTCTGCTCAAGCGCGCGGACGGCAAAGGACGACTCGCCATCCACGACATCATGGTGAACACGCCCTCCATCGCCGCGCTCATTCGCGATAACAAAACCTTCCGCATCCCGTCGGACATGCAGACCGGCGCGAAGTATGGGATGAAGACGCTCGACGGTACTCTTTACGAGAGATACGCGGACGGCACCATCACCCGCGCAGACTGTATCAACAAGGCTTCGGACGATCGCGGGATGATGGAGAAGTTGAGCGAATACGATGCCCAGATGGTCGCCCAAGGCAAAGTGCCGGAGGGACTCCATAAACCGGTCGGCCAGAAACGCGGACATTGAGCGGAAGTTTTATGTCGACAATGCTGACACACGCGCTGCTGCACCTCATCAAAGAGCGGGGGATGGCGGATGATGCTGCGCTGGAGAAAGTGCAGGAGGAGAACATGCGTTCCGGCAAGGCGGTCACCGCCCTGCTGCACGAGATGAACGTGCTCGATACGGCCAGCCAACTCGATCTGATGGCCGAGTACATGGGCACCGAGGTGATCAGCCTCGATGACATCAGTTTTACGCCCGAGCTGCTCGCCGCTATTCCGGCGGCCACGGCGCAGATGTACCAGTGCCTGCCGGTGGGCATCTACGCCAACGCCATCCGTTTGGTCTTGGCCGATCCGCTCAACCCCACCCAACTCGACGACCTCGCCTATCAGCTCGGTAAAGAGATTCAAATCGTCATCACCGATCCGGCCAGAATCATTCAGCTCATCGATAAATTCTACTCGGACGAGGATTCCTTCGAAGACATCATCAAGGAGCTTGGCGGTCACCACCTACAAAAGGCAGAGGGTGAGGAGGATGATAATTCTCCGGCAGCGGTCGAGGAAGTGGGCGACGCCACGCCGATCACGCGCTTCGTCAATCTCTGCCTTTATCAGGCGGTGAAATCCAAGGCGGCGGACATCCACTTCGAGCCGTTCGAGGACGATTACCGCATCCGGATGAAGGTGGACGGCACGATGGTGGAGCTGACGCCGCCGCCGCGCGAGCTGGCCTCGGCCATCGCTTCGCGCATCAAGATCATGGCCAACCTGAACATCGCCGAACGGCGACTGCCACAGGACGGCCGTATCGCCACCACGGTGGCCGGGTTGCACATCGACTTGCGCGTGTCGTGCCTGCCCACGCGTTTCGGCGAATCGGTGGTGCTCCGCGTGCTCGATCGCAACTCGAACTTGCTCTCGCTTGAGATCCTGAACATTCCCAAACACGTTTACGACGGCATCATCCATTGCATCGAGCAGCCCAGCGGCATTTTTGCTGTCACGGGGCCGACCGGTTCTGGCAAGACGACCACGCTTTACGCAGCCCTTCGCCGGCTCAATCAAGAAGACACCAAGATTGTCACCGCCGAGGATCCGGTCGAGTTCGACATCGAGGGACTCATCCAAGTGCCGATGAGCGAGGCGGCGGGGATGACCTTCGCGAAGGCGCTCAAGGCGTTTCTCCGTCAAGATCCCGACATCATCATGATCGGTGAGATGCGCGATCTCGAGACCGCCTCCATCGGCATTCAAGCATCGCTCACCGGCCACCTAGTGGTGAGCACGCTGCACACGAATAACGCCACCGAGGCGATCACCCGTCTTTTGGACATGGGCGTGGAACCCTTTCTCATCGTCTCCTCGCTCAATGGCGTGCTCGCCCAGCGTTTGAGCAAAACCATCTGCCCGCGGTGCCGCGCGGCTTTCGAGCCGACCGAAAGCCAGATCAAGATGCTCGAGCTTTCGCCGCACGATGTCGCGGGTAAGTCCTTCCACTACGGCACCGGCTGCGATACTTGCAACAAGACCGGGTACAAAGGCCGCCGTGGCATCTACGAACTGTTGATGATGAGCGACCCCATCCGCGCCTTGATTAGTGAGCGCGCCCCCGGTATAGTGCTTCGCGAGAAAGCTCGGGAATTCGGGATGCAGACATTGCGCGATAACGGTCTGAGTTTAATGTACGAAGGTACCACGACCTTTGAAGAAGTGATGCGATGCACCTAATCTCGCTCATCAATGCCCCTCTATAACTACACCGCCCTCGATTCGAAGGGCAAAGAGAAGCAGGGCACTCTGGAAGGAGCGAACCAGAATGAGGCCATCACGCGCCTCAAGGAGATGGGCTTCTTCCCCACCCAGGTGATAGAGGCCAAGGCCGTGGCGGGGAAGGCTGCTCAAGGTCTGGCCACCGGTGCGAAGAAGAAAAAAAGCGCCAAAGACATCCAGATCAAAATCCCCGGCTTTGGCGGCAGTGTAGATACCAAGAGCCTCTGTACCTTCACACGCCAGCTTGCCACACTGGTGGATGCCGGTCTGCCGCTCTTGCGTGGCATGCAAGTGCTGGCGAAACAGGAGAAGAACCCTGCGTTGCGGGATATAGTGAACAAGATAGGCGCGAGCATCGAGGGTGGCAGTACCTTTTCCGAGTCACTCGCGCAGCACCCAAAGATTTTCGATAAACTCTTCATCAACATGGTGAAAGCCGGCGAGTTGGGTGGCGTGCTGGAAGTGACCTTGAACCGTCTCTCCGAGTTCATGGAGAAAGCGGAGAAGATCAAATCCAAGGTCAAGGCGGCGATGTTCTATCCCGTCGCCGTGCTCGTGGTGGCGGGCGGCATCGTCGTTCTACTGATGGTGGTTGTGGTGCCAAGCTTCGAGAAGATTTTTGCCGAAATGCTCGATGGCGCGTCGATGCCCGGCTTTACTATGTTTGTTCTGGCCATCAGCCGCGGTATTCAGCATCACTTTCTCATTGTGGCCGGTGTCGCAGTGGCCTTGTGGATCGCCTTTAAACAGACCATCAACAAGACCAAGGCCGGCCGTTACTGGTGGGATTGGTTCATCCTCCGAGCACCCGCAGTCGGGCCGCTCGTCAAAAAGGTCTGCATCTCACGATTCACTCGTACCCTCGGCACACTCATCTCATCGGGTGTGCCCATCTTGCAGGCGCTCAACATTGTCCGTGAGACTGCCGGCAACGTCATCGTCGCCAACGCCATCATGGCCGTGTACGAGAGCGTGAAAGAGGGCGAGACCATCACCCGCCCACTCGAGGCTTCTGGTATCTTTCCGCCGATGGTCATCAGCATGGTGGACGTCGGCGAACAGACCGGCGCGATGCCCGAGATGCTCATCCGTATCGCGAACAACTACGACGAAGAAGTGGACAACGCCGTCGGCGCGCTCACCTCGCTGATTGAACCGATTATGATTGTATTCCTCGCCGTGGTGGTCGGCGGCATTGTAATCGCGATGTTCATGCCACTCATCTCGATGATGGACAAGATGGGGTCGGATTGATGGACAAGATGGAATCAGGCGTCGGCTAGGCAAGTCCCCAGTTTTCTACGGAATATTTTCAGAAAAATGCCACCATGCCCTTGCCTTTTTGAAAAACGCGTGTATTTACTTTGTAACGACTAGAAATGGGCTTTGACTGTACGAATATAGGTTTAAGGCGATATGGAATTTGAGTGGACTGGCCAACCCATCCATGGCTCTTTGAAAGCGCAGGAGGTGGAGGAATCCTTCGAGGATCCTTTCGCTGTGCGGCTACTTCCCGACTCACCACGCTTTGCCGCCCAAGCCCGTTATTTCAACCTGGGCAAAACGGCACAGGGCACCGGTGTCTTCAGTGTGTATCGCACCAACGGCAGGTCGGTTCGCGTGATGCTGGCCCGGCCGTTCGTGGCGGAGGATTCCTTCTTCTACGATCGACAGCAGACGCGAACCCTCACTCAGAAGGAACTGTGAAACCCATCATCAATTGGGAGGAAGTCCCGGAGTTCACCGCCGACGAAGCCGAGTCCGGGTTTTGGCGGGAACACCGACTCGATGTACGCCTGATGGAATCTTCCGTGGCGGTCGGCGCCGAGTC
>SIAT01000014.1 GCA_009691645.1 Pedosphaera sp.
GTAGCTCTGGAAAATCTTCTCCGGGTTCTCCCAGCCGAGCGCCATCGCGAAACCTTGCCCGAGGCAAAGGATCAGCGTGAGATAACGTCCGTACTGGATCAACTTGGCGCGGCCACCCTCTTCGCGGGCGAGCTTCGCAAGTTGGGGAATCACCGCACCGAGCAATTGCAGAATGATCGTCGCGCTGATGTAGGGCATGATGCCCAGCGATCCGATCGCGCAGTTCTCCAGCGCGCCACCGGTGAACATGCTGTACATCCCCAGCACGCCGGCGTCAGCCCCCTTGCTCTTCTCGCTCAACTCGGCGAAGTACGAGGAAAGTTTCGCCCCGTCCAAACCCGGCACGGGAATCAGCGAGATGAGCCGGCAGACAAAGAGCAGGCCGAGGGTGAAGAAGATGCGGGTCTTCAGCTCCTCGATCTTGAAGCAGTTGGCCAGCGTGTTGAAGAACGACTTGAACATTGAATCAGGCCGTTATCTTCACGGCTTGGCCGCTGCCGAAGGCTTCGGAGCGATCACTTCGCAGGTGCCGCCGAGCGCCTCGATGGCCTTGCGGGCCGAGGCGCTAAAACCGTGAGCCACTACGGTGAGCTTCTTGGTCAGCTTGCCGGTGCCGAGAATCTTGATGCCATCGGACTTGCCGTTGGCAAAACCGGCCGCGAACAGCGCCGCCATGTCCACCCGCGCGCCAGCATCGAAGCCATCCAGGGCCGCGAGGTTCACCGGGATACGGTTGATGTGGAAATTGGCGTTGTTAAAACCACGCTTCGGGATGCGGCGGATGAGCGGCATCTGACCGCCTTCGAAGCCGATGCGGATCGAGCTGCCCGAGCGGGCGGTCTGGCCTTTGCCACCGCGACCAGAGGTTTTGCCGTGGCCGCTGGACTCACCTTGACCGAGGCGCTTGCGACGATGCTTGGCGCCGGGGCGGGGTTTGAGATTATGCAGACGCATCATAAATAAATTCCTTACTTGGGAGTGAAAGCGATGCCGCGGGCCCTGAGAATCTCCTCGCGCAGACGCAGGCGTTGCAGCCCGGCGAGCGTGGCCTTGGAGACGTTGGCGGCGTTCTTCGAGCCAAGCGACTTGGACAAGATATCCTTCACGCCAGCCGACTCGAGCACAGCGCGAACAATCTTGCCAGCGATGATGCCGGTACCGGGCGAAGCCGGACGAAGCAGCACTTTCGCGCCGCTGAATGTCGAGTAAATCTCGTGCGGGATGGTGTTGCCGCGCAACGAAACCGTGACCATGCGCTGCTTGGCGTCTTCGCCACCTTTACGGATGGCATCGGCCACTTCTTTGGATTTGCCGAGACCGAGGCCGACACGGCCCTTCTTGTCACCGGCAACCACCAGCGCGCTGAAACTGAATCGGCGACCGCCTTTGACGACTTTGGCGGAGCGGTTGATGAAAATCACCTTCTCGACAAGGTCTTCAGCAGAACGGCCATCTGCAGAGATGCCACCGCGCCCCGGACCACCGCGCCCCGGACCACCGCGCCCCGGACCACCGCGCCCCGGACCACCGCGCCCCGGACCACCGCGTCCCGGACCACCGCGTCCCGGACCACCGCGTCCCGGACCACCGCGTCCTGGACCACCCGGACCACCGCGTCCCGCACCGGCAAAGCCAGTGCTCGGACCGCTTGCGGCGGGTTGCTGCTGTTGTGCCCCTGCAGGGGTCGCTTGAATCTCGTCAGCCACAGTTTGTTCTCCTGTTTAAAATTAGAATTGCAACCCAGCTTCGCGCGCGGCATCGGCCAGAGCCTTCACTTTGCCGTGGTAACGCGAACCCGAACGGTCGAAAACCACCTGCTTGATACCCTTGGTGAGGGCGACCTCGGCGGCCGCCTTGCCGATACGCTGGGCGCTGGCCACGTTGGCGGCGAGCTTTTCGCGATCGGGTTGGGCTTTGTGCAGCGTCGAAGCGGAGGCCACAGTGAGGCCAGCCACGTCGTCGATGAACTGGACATGAATATTCTTGCCAGTGAAACGGACGCTCATGCGCGGACGCGCGGAGGTACCGGCAAACTTCTTGCGCATGCGCCAGCGGCGCTTTTGCAACAACTCGATTTTCTTCGATGTTCTCATTTTCGGGGGACCACGGATTTGGCCGTGGCCAATTCAAATCACTACTGAACGGTCTTGCCTTCTTTGCGGACGATCTTCTCGCCCGCGTAACGAACGCCCTTGGCCTTGTAAGGCTCAGGCGGGTAAAAGCTGCGGATCTCGGAGGCGACTCGGCCGACGAGTTGCTTGTCCGGCCCCTCGATGGTGAGCTTGGTGTTCTCTTCCACCGTCACCTTGATCTGCTCGGGGATGGAGTAGTTGAGGGGATGGGAGTAACCGAGGGAGAGGTTCACGACCTTGCCCTGAACAGCGGCCTTGAAACCAACGCCGTGAAGCTCGAGCTTTTTCACGTAGCCTTCGCTCACGCCCTTGACCATGTTGTTCAAGAGTGCGCGGCTGAGACCGTGCATCGCTCTGGCTTCGGCGTTTTCGCCGGCGCGGGTGACGACGATTTTACTATCCGCCACGGCGGCGATGGTGTGCGGGGGCAGTTCGAGCGAGAGCTTGCCCTTAGGGCCTTCCATCGCAACGGCGCGGCCCTTCACCTCCACCTTGACCTTGGCGGGAATGACGATCGGGATTTTACCAATTCTCGACATAACAAATTCGGGTTACCAAACTAGGCAAAGCAACTCGCCGCCGAGGTTCTGTTTAGTGGCCTCGCGGCCGGTCATCACACCTTTGGAGGTGGAGACGATGGCGATGCCCATTCCACTGAGCACACGCGGAATTTCCGTGGAGCCGGCGTAGCGACGCAGGCCGGGCTTGCTCACGCGCTTGAGTCCCTCGATCACGCCCTTGCGGCCCTGGTACTTCAGCTTGAGCTTGAGTTTTTTCAGCGCAACCGCGCCTTCCACACTGCACTCGGCAATGTAGCCTTCGCGCAGGAGGATGCGGGCGATGCTCTCCCTCATCTTGGAGTGAGGCATCACGACCGTCGGCAACAACGCACTATTGGCGTTGCGCACACGAGTCAACATATCTGCAATCGTATCGCTCATAACAAATTACCAGCTCGCTTTGGTCACACCGGGAATCTGGCCCGTGAGCGCCAGCTCGCGGAACGTGAGGCGCGAGACACCGAACTTGCGGAGGAAAGCGTGGCGACGACCAGTCATCGCGCAGCGGTTCACCAACCGCACCGGGCTGGCATTCTTCGGCAGCTTGGAAAGCGCGGCGTAGTCGCCTTTCGCCTTCAACTGAGCGCGCAGCACGGCGAACTTCTTCACCACGGCGGCTTTCTTCTTATTGCGTTCCAACCAGGCTTTCTTGGCCATAAATAATTCCTTCGTTCAACGTTCGGAAAACGGCATCCCCATCAGCTTCAGCAGCTCCATCGCCTCTTCGTTCGTCGGAGCCGAAGTGACGATGGTGATGTCCATGCCCTGCTGGCGCTTGATCTTGTCCAGCTCGATCTCGGGAAAAATCGTCTGATCCGACACGCCGAGCGAATAATTGCCGCGGCCGTCGAAAGAGCGGCGCGACACGCCGCGGAAATCGCGGATGCGCGGCAGCGCAGAGGCGACCAAGCGATCGAAAAACTCGTACATCACCTCGCGGCGCAAAATGACGTGGCAACCGATGGCCTGCCCTTCACGCAGCTTGAAATTCGCCACGCTCTTGCGGGCTATGTTGATGACCGCCTTGCGGCCGGTGATCATCTGCAGATCCTTCACGGCATCTTCCACCGCCCCCTTTTCAAGCGAGGCGCTGACACCCATGTTGATGACGATCTTCTCGATCTTCGGGATCTGGTGCACGTTGGAGTACTTGCGACTCTCCTTCAGAGCCGGACGCACCTCGTTGATGTACTTGGTATAAAGTCTCGGTTTACTCATACGCTACCTCAGGCCTTGACCGGCGCGACGCCACGTTTGGCGGCGCGGGCATCGAACGTGGCGGCCAGCATCACGTTCGAAATGTGAATCGAACCCTCGCGCTCGACGATGGCGCCCTGCGGGTACTGCTGGTTCTTGCGCACGTGCTTCTTGATCATCTTGCCGCCCTCGACCACGACACGCTGCTTCGCCGGAAGGACCTCGAGGATCTTGCCGCGCTTGCCGCGAGCCGATCCACTGATCACCACCACCTCGTCGTTTTTCTTTACGTGAAATTTTGACATAACCTTAGATGACCTCCGGGGCCAATGAGATGATCTTGGTGAATTTCTTCACGCGCAACTCGCGGGCCACAGGGCCGAAAATACGCGTACCACGAGGATTGTTATCCTTGTCGAGAATCACGATGGCGTTGTTTTCGAAGCGCACATAAGAACCATCCGCACGGCGGATAGCCTTCCGGGTGCGAACGAGCACGGCATTGACGACCTCGCTCTTCTTCACGGTGCCATTGGGAGCGGCTTCCTTGACGTGGACCTTGATCACGTCGCCGATTTCGCAGTAACGCTTGTTGCCCTGACCAATGACGCCGATGACAGAAGCGCGCTTGGCGCCCGTGTTGTCGGCTACTTCGCAGATGGAACGAACTTGCAGCATAACAGTTCCTATTCTTTAAGCAGCTTCGGTGTTACGTTCGACGACCTTCACCAGGCGCCAACGCTTCAACTTGGAAAGCGGACGGGTCTCTTCGATGGAGACGACGTCGCCTATCTTGGCCTCACACTTCTCGTCGTGGGCATAAAACTTCGTGAAGGCGGTGACCACCTTCTTGAACACGGGATGGCGGAAGCGACGCTCCACGCGCACCACGATGGTCTTGGCCATCTTGTTGGAGATGACCGAGCCTTGACGCTCCTTGCGAAGATTCCGGGTGTTGGTTTCGGACATACGTTAAGCCTTTTTGCCCTGCAGCCGGAGCTGCGAGATGCGGGTTTCGATGCGAGCCACGTCGTGGCGCAACGTGCGCAGGCGCGACGGTTTCTCGAGTTGGGCGGAAGCCTTCTGCAACCGGAGGTTGAAAAGCTCCTGCCGCAGGTCACGGCCTTTCACGGCCAACTCAGCCGCAGTCAAATCTTTTAGTTCGGTCATCTTCATAACAGCAACCTCACGCGTGCTTGTGACGCGAAATGAAACGGGTCTTGATGCACAGCTTGGCCGCGGCCAAACGGAACCCCTCCTTAGCCATCGCCTCCGGCACGCCATCCACTTCGAACAGCACCGTCGCCGGCTTGATAATGGCCACCCAACCCTCGACGCCGGCCTTGCCAGAGCCCATTCGGACTTCGAGCGGCTTCTTGGTATAAGAATGCTGCGGGAAGATCCGGATCCACACCTTGCCACGGCGCTTCATGTGGCGGGTGATCGTCACGCGGCAGGCTTCGATCTGGCGAGCATCCAGCCAGCAGCGCTCAAGCGACTGCAGACCGTACTCACCGAAAGCCACCGAGTTGCAGCGCGAGGCGGTGCCTGAGCGGCTGCCACGCTGCATCTTCCGGTACTTAACTCTGGCGGGCATCATTGCCATAAACTCAAAATCCTCTTAAATCCGTCGTTCTTTGTTTCTGAAATTAGACTAAGGCCGCGGTGGGCTTGTCTTCGGGCTTGCTCACGGGGCCACCTTTTTGGCGCTGCGTATCGCCTTTGCAAATCCAGCACTTGATACCGATTTTGCCGTACACCGTGTTCGCTTCGGTAAAACCGTACTCGATGTTCGCACGCAAAGTGTGCAGCGGCACGCGGCCCTGCAGATATTGCTCGGTCCGCGAGATTTCCGCGCCACCGAGACGGCCGGAACAGCGGACGCGAATGCCTTCGGCCCCCGAATCCATCGCGATCTGGACGGCTTTCTTCATCGCGCGGCGGAAAGCGATGCGGCGCTCCAACTGCATCGCAATGTTCTCTGCCACGAGCTGGGGATCGATATCCGGCTGGCGCACCTCTTGGATGTCCACGTAAATCTCTTTGCCGGTCATCTTGTTCAGATCTTCTTTGATCTTGTCGATCTCCGTGCCCTTGCGGCCGATGACAACGCCGGGCCGGGCCGTGTGAATGGTGATGCGGCAACGATTGCCGGCGCGCTCGATCTGGATGCGCGTGACGCTGGCGCCCTCAAGTTTGGATCTGAGGATCTGACGAATCTTCTGGTCTTCGACCAGCAGTTTGCTGAAATCCTTCTTGTTAGCGTACCACTTGGAACGCCAGTCCTTGGTGAGGGCGATGCGCAGGCCAATCGGATTGGTTTTCTGTCCCATATTCTTATTTGTCGGTGAGAACGATCTTGATGTGGCAGTTGCGCTTAATGATCGGGCCAGCGGATCCGCGGGCCTTCGGTGTAAAGCGCTTCCACGAGGTAGCAGTGCCGGCCACGGCTTCCTTCACGCGAAGGCTTTCTGGCTTGGCACCGTTGTTGTTCTCGGCGTTGGCAATAGCCGACTTGAGAGTCTTGGCCACGAGCCGAGCAGATTTGCGCGGGACGACGGCGAGCACAGCCTGCGCTTGCAGCGCGGACAACCCCTGGATCTGACGGACGACCTCGCGCATCTTCTGCGCGGACATCCGGACATTCTTGGCGATGGCGTGGACTTCCATAACGTCTACTTGGCTTCGGCTTTGGCGGTGTGAGCGCCGTGCTTCTTGAACGTGCGCGTCGGCGAAAATTCACCGAGGCGATGGCCGACCATGTTCTCGGTCACGAACACGGGGTTGAACACCTTGCCGTTGTGCACGGTAAAGGTCAGGCCGATAAAGTCGGGCGTGATCATCGAGCGGCGCGACCAGGTCTTGATCGGCGTCTTCAAGTTCACAGCCTTGGCCTTCTGGATTTTATCCAGCAGGTGCTGGTCCACAAACGGACCTTTTTTAATCGAGCGTCCCATAGATTAATTATTTCTGCTTCATCGGACGGCCATCGCGGCGGACCACGATGAACCGGTTTGAAATCTTCGTTTTGATACGGGTCTTATAACCCTTCGTGATGACACCCCACGGCGTGACCGGATGACCACCACCGGAAGTCTTACCTGCGCCACCACCCATCGGATGGTCCACCGGGTTCTTAGCAACGGCGCGAGAGAGCGGGCGGATGCCGCGATGACGAGCCTTGCCGGCCTTGCCATACACTTGCTTCTCGTGATCGGTGTTGCCGACCTGACCAATGGTCGCGTAGCAAACCTCGTTCACCTTGCGGATTTCACCCGAAGGCAGACGCAACTGCGCGAAACCGTCGTCGCGCGACATCAGCGTGGCCGCACCGCCGGCGGAACGAACCATCTGTCCGCCGCGACCCGGGGTCAGTTCGATGTTGTGCACGGCCAGACCGACCGGAATATTCTTCAATAGCAGCGTATTGCCCAACTCAGGCGGTGCCGTCGGGCCGCTCATCAGCGTGGCGCCAATCACGAGACCGTTCGGGGCGATGATATAACGCTTCTCCCCATCCTTATACTCGAGAAGGGCGAGGCGAGCCGAACGGATCGGATCGTATTCGACAGCCGTGACCGTGGCCGCGATGCCGTGCTTGTTCCGCTTGAAATCCACGTTGCGAATCTTCTGCTTGTGACCGCGGCCAATGCCGCGCGCGGTGACGCGTCCGTAGCAATTGCGGCCACCCGTCTTCTTGCGGGTGAAAACGAGGCTCTTCTCCGGACGCGACTTGGTAATCTCCTCGAACGAGGAGAGCGCGATGTAACGCGTGGAGGGCGTGAGTGGTCTAAAAGTTCTGACAGCCATAAGTCAAATCAGGTGAGCTGGATTTTATCGCCCTTATTAAGGGTCACGATGGCCTTCTTCCAATCGGCAGCCTTACCCGCCTGCTTGGTGCGCTGGCGGCGGGCCTTGCCGGTGATATTCTGAGTGTTAACGCGGAGCACTTTCACTTTGAAAAGCTCCTGCACAGCCTGCCGGATCTGCACCTTGTTCGCGCGGCGGTCGGCCACCACGGTGTACTGGTTGTTCCGTTCGGCCTGCGTGCTGCCCTTTTCGGTCAGGCGCACGGTCTTGATAACATCGAAAGCATTCATGGCGTTCCTTACTTGAGGCGCTGGTCGAGCTGCTCGAAGGCGGCGCGGCTGAAAACGAGCTTGTCGCAGAGCAGCACCTGATAGGTGTTGAGCGAGTCGCTGGCGACCATCTCCACTCCCGGCAGATTGCGGGAGGCGAGCTGCAGATTCTTGTCGGGCTGCGCGGCGACGAGGAGGGCGGTGCCGCCATCAATCTTCAACGCAGCGAGCACAGCGGCGAACTCCTTCGTCTTCGGCGAAGCGAGCTTGAAATCGTCCACCACCATCACGTCGCCGGCCTTCAGACGCTCACTGAGCGCTTTGCGCAAGGCGAGTTGGCGGGTCTTGACGTTGACCTTCTTGGAGAAATCACGGGGCTTGGGGCCGAAGACGACACCACCGCCACGCCAGAGCGGCGAGGCGAACGAGCCAGCGCGAGCGCGGCCGGTGCCCTTCTGCTTCCACGGCTTCTTGCCGGTGCCGTTGACATCGCCCATCGTCTTGGTGCAGGCAGTGCCGGAGCGCTGGGCGGCGCGGTAGGCGACCACGGAATCATGCACGGCTTGCGTGCCGAGACCAGTCTCAACCAGAGCGAAGCTCACTTGCAGCTCGCCTTGGCTCTTGCCCTTCAAATCGGTGACGGTAAGTTTCATACCCGTTATTTCTTCTTGGTCGAAACCGCGACAGGAGCGGCGGCTTTCTTGACCTTCTTGGCCGTGCGGATGACGATATAATCCCCTTCGGAACCGGGAATCGCACCCTTGATAAGTAGCAGATTATCCGCCTCGCGAACCTGAATGATTTCGAGGTTCTGGTTGGTGCGCTGCACTTGGCCCATGTGGCCGGGCATCTTCATGCCGCGCATGACGGTGCCGGGGAAAAGGCGCTGACCGATGGCGCCGGAACGACGACGCCAGCCCTTCGCACCGTGCGTGGCAGGACCGCCGGCGAAATGGTGGCGCTTCATCACACCCTCGAAGCCGCGGCCTTTGGTGACGCCGGTGGCATCCACAAACTCACCGACATTGAAGAGCGTCGGCCCGACGATATCACCCGGCTTCACGTCCTTGGCGAAATTGCGGAATTCCCGCACGCGCTTCACGGCGGCGCCGTTGTGCTTCTTGATGTGGCCGAGCAACGGCTTGGTAAGACGGCTTTCCTTTTGGTCATCGAACCCGAGCTGCACGGCGTTATAGCCGTCCTTGCTCCCTTGGGTCTTGACCTGGAGGACGCGGTTGGGCCCGGCGAGCACCACGGTGACGCAAATGGCATTGCCTTTGGCGTCGTACACGCGGGTCTGCCCCAGCTTTTTTCCAATCAAACCGAGCATAAAAACCTCAAATCTTAATGGTGATGTCCACGCCGGCCGGCAGGTTGAGCTTCTTCAGCTCATCCACGGTCTTCGCGGTGGGGTTCAGGATATCCAGCAGGCGCTTGTGAGTGCGCTGCTCGAACGTCTCTTGCGACTTCTTGTCGGCGTGCGGCGAGCGCAGCACCGTGTAGCGCTCGGTCTTAGTGGGCAGCGGAATCGGGCCTGCCACGCGGGCGCCAGTGCGCACGACGGTATCCACGATGTCGCGGGCTGACTGATCCACCACGCGGTGGTCGTAAGCTTTCAAACGGATGCGAATGCGTTGTGCTGCCATATTAAAGAGCGATTAAGGATTAGGTGCGGGCAGCGGGTTTCGATTTGGCGCTGTCCAAAATGGTGTTCAAGACGCTGTTGGGAACTTGTTCGAATGTCAGCGGCTCCATCGAGTAAGAGGAACGGCCCTTGGAGAGCGAGCGGCACGCGGTGGCGTAGCCGAACATCTCGGCCAGCGGCACTTCGGAAGTGATGATCGTCTGGCCGTTCTTCGATTCCATCCCCTGAATCTTGCCACGACGGCGGTTGAGATCGCCCATCAAATCACCCTGATACTCGTCAGGCGTGGTGACTTCAACCTTCATGATCGGCTCGAGCAAGATCGGCTTGGCTTTCTTCACCGCATCCTTCAGCGCGAAAATGCCGGCCATCTTGAACGCCAACTCGTTCGAGTCGACTTCGTGGAATGAACCGTCCACAACCGAGACCTTCAAATCAATCATCTGGAAGCCGGCGTACACGCCGCCTTTAATCGCCTCTTCGATGCCGTCAATCACCGCTGGAATGTATTCCTTCGGAATGGTGCCGCCGACAATGGCGTTCTTGACCTCGACGCCTTTGCCCTTTTCGTTCGGCTCGACGGTGACGCACGCATGGCCATATTGACCACGGCCACCGGACTGGCGAATGAACTTGCCCTCACCCTCGGCCGCAGCGGTAATCGTCTCGCGATAAGCGATCTGCGGCGCACCTGCGTTCGCTTCGACCTTGAACTCGCGGAAGAGACGGTCGCGGATGATCTCGAGGTGCAACTCGCCCATGCCGGCGATGATCAACTGGCCCGTGTCCACGTTCGTGAAACAACGGAACGTCGGATCTTCTTCAGCCAAACGCTGCAGACCTTCGGACATCTTCTCGCGGTCGCCCTTGGTCTTCGGCTCGATGGCCATGGAGATAACCGGCTCGGGGAAGGTCGGCGGCTCGAGAGCCACATCGAAATCTTCGTCGCAAAGAGTGTCGCCCGTCGTGATGTTGCGCAGGCCGACCAGCGCGGCGATGTCACCAGCGTAGGTGGTCTCGACGTCTTTGCGCTCGCTGCCCTGAATGATTAGGACGCGGCTGACGCGCTCGCGCCGCCGGGTGCGCGGATTATAAATCGTATCGCCCTTCTTGAGCTGACCGGAATAAACACGGAAGAAGACGAGCTTGCCGACGAATGGATCGGTCCAAAGTTTGAAAGCGAGCGAGCAAAACTTCTGATTGTCGTCACTGGCGACTTCCACCTTGTTCTCGGTGCCCGGCTCGTGACCCTGCGCGGCAGGAATATCCAGCGGCGAGGGGAGATAATCCACCACTGCATCCACTAACACTTGCACGCCCTTTTTCTTGAAGGCAGAACCGCAAAGCACAGGGATAAATTCGATCTTGCAGGTCAGGCGGCGAATGGCAGCCTTGAGCGTCACCGTGTCAATCGGCTTCTCCTCGAGAATCAGCTCAGCAACCAAGTCATCTTTGTTGGAGACGGCGTCAATCAAATCAGCGAGCGCGATCTTGGCCTTTTCCTTCAGCTCGGCCGGAATCTCGGTGACCTCGTACTTGAGTCCTTCGTTGGCGACATCGCCCGGGCCCCACACGATAGCCTTCTGGCTCACCACGTCGATGACGCCCGAAAACTGGTCCTCGGCACCGATGGGGAGGAAAATCGGGAACGCGTATGCCCCGAGTTTCTTGCGCATGTCGGTCAGCGCATTATCGAAGTTCGCGCCAACACGGTCCATCTTATTGATGAATGCGACGCGGGGAACATTATACTTGGTCGCCTGCCGCCAAACAGTCTCGGACTGCGGCTGCACGCCGGCCACAGCGCAAAACACGGCCACGGCACCATCCAGCACGCGCATGGAGCGCTCCACCTCGGCCGTGAAATCCACGTGGCCGGGAGTGTCGATGATGTTGATGCGGTGCGGAATGCCCGCGAAAGTCTTCTGCAGTCCCTCTTCCTTCTTCTGCGTCCAGTAGCAAGTGACAGCGGCGGAGGTGATGGTAATACCACGCTCCCTCTCCTGCTCCATCCAGTCGGTCACCGTATTACCGTCGTCCACGTCGCCGATCTTGTGGATGAGACCTGTATAAAAAAGGATGCGCTCGGTGGTCGTGGTCTTGCCGGCATCAATGTGGGCCACAATACCAATATTCCGCGTCCGCTCCAGCGTGTATTGCCGGTTCGGCGAGTTCACCGTTTTATTTGCCTCTACTGCTTCCATCTCAATTTCAAATTTAGACTAAAACGCCCCGAGCAAAAATCCCCTCGGGGCGACCCGTTAATGTCTGTTTTACCAGCGGAAGTGCGCGAATGCTTTATTGGCCTGCGCCGTTTTATGCACTTCGTCCCGCTTGCGGATCGCGTTTCCCTGCCCCATGTAAGCGTCCATGATCTCGGCGGCGAGGGCTTCCTTCATCGGAATGCCTTTGCGCGCATCGGCGAAATCCACCAGCCAGCGGAGCGCGAGCGAGGCCTGCCGATCAGACGGCACTTCGAGCGGCACCTGATAGGTGGCACCACCGACGCGACGGGCTTTCACCTCGAGACGCGGCTTGGCGTTGTCCACCGCCTTCTGCAAAATCTCCAACGGGGCGAATCCCGGCTGCTTCTCCGCGAGAGCGTCGAAGGATCCGTACACGATACGCTGGGCGATGCTGCGAGCGCCACCCTTCATGATGGTGCCGATGAGGCGGCCGACAAGCACGCTGGCGTACTTACCATCCGGTCGGACTTGACGTTTGACTGCTTGACGACGACGAGACATAGGTCAGTTCAAAATCACTTGGCGGCTTTGGGGGCCTTCGGGCGTTTCACCCCGTACTTGGAACGGCTCACGCGGCGCTTCTCCACGCCGGCCGCGTCGAGCGTGCCGCGCACGATGTGGTAACGGACACCGGGCAAATCCTTCACGCGGCCACCACGCACGAGCACGATCGAGTGCTCCTGCAAGTTGTGGCCCTCGTCCGGAATGTAGGCGATCACTTCGTACCCGTTCGTGAGGCGCACCTTGGCGACCTTGCGCATCGCCGAGTTCGGCTTCTTCGGCGTGCGGGTCATGACCTGCAGGCAGACGCCCCGACGGAACGGCGCGTTCTCCAGCGCAGGCGCTTTCGACTTGTACTTCAGTTTGTTCCGGCCCTTTCGGACCAGTTGATTAATAGTCGGCATTTTTATTTTGCCCTAAATTCACCCCGTTTTCCGCCACTTCCCAACAAACGGGATGCGGATGCTAACAAAGGCGTTCTTGGTTGCAACAAGTTTCTGAAACTTTTTTGATTCGGACGTCTTTTTTTCTATCCCAGCAGCGGTTCGACGGCCTCAAGAGCCGGCGGTTCTTCGAACGGCAACTCCTCCACGAGCGGCGTGAGTGTCACATCGCGATGATAGTGAAAGCCCGAGCCCGCGGGGATAATATGACCCATGATCACATTTTCCTTGAATCCGCGCAGCGAATCCACTCGGCCGAGTGTCGCGGCTTCGGTGAGCACGCGGGTCGTGTCTTGGAACGATGCGGCAGAAAGGAAACTGTCGGTCTCGAGCGAGGCTTTCGTGATGCCGAGCAACACCGGCGATGCTTCGGCCGGCTTGCCGCCCTTCTGCTCGACGCTCCGGTTCTCGTCCTCGAATGTGATGCGGTCAATCTGCTCGCCCCAGAGGAACTGCGTGTCGCCCTGCTCGGTGATGCGGACCTTGCGGAGCATCTGACGCACGATGACCTCGATGTGCTTGTCGTTGATCGTCACGCCCTGCAGGCGATAGACCTCCTGCACTTCGTTGACCAAGTGTTCCTGCAGCTCCTGCATGCCGCAAACCTCGAGGAGATCGTGCGGCACAACGGGGCCTTCGGTAAGTTGCTGGCCCTTCTTCACGCTGTCGCCCTTGAAGACGATGACGTGCTTGCCGATCGCGATGAGGTGTTCCTCTTCCGCTCCAGTCTTCGGATCCGTGACGGTGATGCAGCGCTTGCTGCGAACACTCGCTCCGAAATCCACGAGGCCGTCAATCTTGGAAATCTCGGCGGCATCCTTCGGACGGCGCGCTTCGAACAACTCGGCCACACGCGGCAGACCGCCGGTGATGTCTTTCGTCTTGGAAGTCTTGCGCGGCGTCTTGGCCATCAACGTGCCGGCGACAATCCTGTCACCTGCCCCCACGACGATGTGAGCGCCGGCCGGGATGGCGTAGCTCGCCAGCGGCGCGCCCTTGTCGCTCGAGATGATGATCTGCGGGTGTAAATCTTCCTTGTGCTCGATGATGACCATCGCCTCCTGGTTGGTGGTCTCGTCCATCTCCTGCTTCATGGTGACACCTTCGATGATGTCATGGAATTTTACCTTGCCGGCCTTCTCCGAGAGAATCGGCACGTTGTACGGATCCCACTGCACGAAGGTCTCTCCCTTCTTGACCTTGCCGCCGTTGGCCACGGAAATGACCGCGCCGATGACGACGTTGTGAGTCTCCACCTCGCGGCCATCGGCGGCGAGGAGTGAAAGTGAGCCGTTCTTGTTGAGTACGATGACGCTGCCATCCTCGAGAGCGACGGTGCGCAGGTCGTTGTAACGGATGGTGCCCTCGTGCTTGGACTTGATCTGCGGCTGCTTGAAGACGCCGGACGCAGTACCACCGATGTGGAAGGTACGCATCGTGAGCTGAGTGCCCGGCTCGCCGATGGACTGTGCGGCGATGATGCCGACAGCCTCGCCGAGCTTGGCTCGCAAGCCGTTGGCCAGATTGCGGCCGTAACACTTGGCGCAAATGCCGTTGCGGCTCTCGCACGTGAGCACGGAGCGGATCTTGACGCGGTCAATCGCGGCGGCGGTAATCGCTTTGGCCTTCGCCTCATCGATCTCATCACCGGATTTCACGAGGTAAGTCTTGGGCGCGAGCGGGTCGTGAATGCTTTCACTCGACGTGCGGCCGACGAGACGCTCGGAGAGCTTCACCACTTCGTCCTCGCCCTCGTAAATGGCGCTGACCGAAATGCCGTTGGTAGTGCCGCAATCCTCTTCTTGGATGATGAC
Organism: Pedosphaera sp.; assembly: GCA_009691645.1. GTDB lineage: Bacteria > Verrucomicrobiota > Verrucomicrobiia > Limisphaerales > SIAT01 > SIAT01. The sequence continues at coordinate 14,618 of SIAT01000014.1, forward strand.
GTCCTGCGACACGTCCACGAGCTTGCGCGTCATGTAGCCGGAGTCGGCCGTCTTGAGCGCGGTGTCGGCGAGACCCTTGCGGGCGCCGTGAGTGGAGATGAAGTATTCGAGCACCGTGAGGCCTTCACGGAAGTTCGCGAGAATCGGCTTCTCGATGATGTCGCCGGAAGGCTTGGCCATCAGGCCGCGGACGCCGGCGAGCTGGCGGACCTGCGCCTTGTTGCCGCGCGCGCCGGAATCGACCATGAGGAACACCGGGTTGTACTCGTGCTTGCCTTGGTTCTGCTCGAGCGTCTTGAGCATCACGTTGGCGATCTTGTCGGTGGCGTGCGTCCAGATGTCGACGATCTTGTTGTAGCGCTCGCCGGGCGTGATGACGCCCTTGCGGTACTGCTTCTCGACCTCGGCGATTTCCTTCTGGGCGGACTTGATCTCCTCGTCCTTCTCCTTCGGGATGATCATGTCGTCGATGCCGATGGAGACGCCGGCCTGTGTGGCTTCCTTGAACCCGACCTCCTTGAGCTTGTCGAGCGCGACGACGGTCTTCTCGTGGCCGCAGTGGCGGTAGCAATTCCAGATCACGTCGCCGAGCTTGCTCTTGCTGACGGGGAAGTTCACGAAGCCGAGATCCTCGGGCCAGATCTCGCTGAACACAACGCGGCCCACGGTGGTCTCGATGACCTTCTTCGTGGTGTCACCGTACACGGTCTTCGTTCCGAAGTCGGGATTGGCGAGGCGGATGCGGTCGTGAGTTTTCAGGGAGCCATCGCCCAGCGCGAAGAAGACCTCGCGCTTGGAGCCGAAGAGGCTCACATGGGCGCGCTTCCCGTGCAGGCCGACGGTGCGCGGCTCGGCGGTGAGATAATAGCAGCCCAGCGCGATGTCCTGCGTGGGCGTCATGATCGGCTTGCCGCTAGACGGGCTGAAGATGTTGAGCGGCGCCATCATCAACAGGCGCGCTTCCATCTGGGCCTCGACCGAGAGCGGCACGTGCACGGCCATCTGGTCGCCGTCGAAGTCCGCGTTGTAGGCGGTGCAAACCAGCGGGTGAATGCGGATGGCTTCGCCCTCGATGAGCGTCGGCTCGAACGCCTGCACCGAGAGCCGGTGCAGCGTGGGCGCGCGGTTGAGCAACACCGGGTGGCCCTTCGTGACCTCTTCCAAGATGTCCCACACCTCGGGCGACTGGCGCTCGATGAGCTTCTTGGCCGAGCGCACGGTGTGCACGTAGCCCAGCTCCTTGAGCCGGCGGATGATGAACGGCTCGAACAGCACGAGGGCCATCTTCTTCGGCAGACCACACTGGTGGAGCTTGAGCTCCGGCCCGATGACGATGACGGAACGGCCGGAGTAATCCACGCGCTTGCCGAGCAAGTTCTGGCGGAAACGGCCGCTCTTGCCCTTGAGCATGTCGGAGAGGGATTTGAGCGGGCGATTGCCGGCGCCGGTGACGGCGCGGCCGTGACGGCCGTTATCGAACAGCGCATCCACCGCCTCCTGCAGCATCCGCTTCTCGTTGCGGATGATGACCTCCGGCGTCTTGAGCTGGAGCAGGTTCTTGAGGCGGTTGTTGCGGTTGATGACGCGGCGGTAAAGATCGTTGAGATCCGACGTGGCGAAACGGCCGCCCTCGAGCGGGACGAGCGGGCGCAGATCCGGCGGGATGACCGGCAGCACGGTGATGATCATCCATTCCGGCCGCGTGTGCGAGTTGAGGAAACCCTGAAAAACCTTGATGCGCTTGGAGAGCTTCTTGCGGATCTGCTTGCTCTTCGTCTCGCCCATCGCCTCCTGCAAGGCCACGATGCCCTTCGCCAAATCGATCCGGGCGAGACCGTCGTGCACTCCTTCGGCGCCCATCTTCGCGACGAACGCATCGGCACCGTAGGTCTCGCGAGCCTCGCGGAGCTCGGTCTCGGAGAGGAGTTGGTTGAGCTTGAGCGGCGTGGTGCCGGGGTCGATGACCATGTAGTCCTCGTAGTAAATCACGCGCTCGAGGTGGCGGGCGGTCATGTCCAGCATCAAGCCGAGTCGGCTGGGCATGCACTTGAAGAACCAGATGTGGCTCGCGGGCACGGAGAGGTCGATGTGGCCCATGCGCTCGCGCCGAACGCGCGCGAGGGTGACCTCGACGCCGCAACGATCGCAGACGACACCCTTGTGTTTGATGCGCTTGTACTTTCCGCAGGAGCATTCCCAGTCCTTCACGGGACCGAAAATGCGCTCGCAGAAGAGGCCGCCCTTCTCGGGCTTGAAGGTGCGATAGTTGATGGTCTCCGGGTTCTTCACCTCGCCCTTGGACCAGGCGCGGATGTTATCGGGGGAGGCCACCGTGATGGCGACGTAGTCCACCTGGTTGACCTTGTCTAGACCGAGCATTTCACGGGCGTTTTCGCGTGAGTTCATTTGGTTTTATTCCGGGTTCAGTACCAAAGTTCAGTTGTCAGGGTTTAACCAAGCAGGGCAGATGCGCTGGCGGCAGTGGCGACGCTTTCGTCGGTCGGGCCGGCATAGCCGACCTTCACGTCGAGACCGAGTGATTGCATTTCCTTCACGAGCACGTTGAACGACTCGGGCACGCCGGCTTCCAGCGAGTTGTCGCCCTTGACGATGCTCTCGTAGATGCGGGTGCGGCCCTGCACATCGTCGGACTTGACGGTGAGGAGCTCCTGCAACGTGTAAGCGGCGCCGTAGGCCTGCAGCGCCCACACTTCCATTTCGCCGAAGCGCTGACCGCCGTACTGCGCCTTGCCGCCCAACGGCTGCTGGGTGACGAGCGAGTAGGGGCCGACGGCACGGGCGTGGATCTTGTCCGCGACCAAGTGGCCGAGCTTCATCATGTAGATGTAGCCGACGACGATCTCCTGGTCGAACGTCTCGCCGGTGCGGCCGTCGTGCAGGATGGCCTTGGCGTTCTCCGGCAGCTTGGCGTCCTTGAGGTAGCCGCGGATTTCCTTTTCCTTGATGCCGTCGAAGACCGGCGTGGCGAAGCGCAGGCCGAGCAGTTTCGCGGCCCAGCCGAGATGCGTCTCGAGCACTTGACCGACGTTCATGCGCGAAGGCACGCCGAGCGGGTTCAGCACGATCTCAACGGGGGTGCCGTCGGCGAGGAAGGGCATGTCCTCTTCAGGCACGATCTTGGCGACGACGCCTTTGTTGCCGTGGCGGCCGGCCATCTTATCACCGACCGAGAGCTTGCGCTTGGAGGCGATGTAGACCTTGACCTGCTTGATGATGCCGGGATCGACTTCTTCGCCGGACTGGGCGCGTTCGACCTCTTCGGCATGGTGCATCTGAAGTTCATCGAACTTCTTTTTGAAGCTGCCGATGATCTCGTGGATCTTGTTGCGGATCGGCGAGGGATCGATCTCGATGCGGTCGTAAACGCTAGCGAGCTTGCGCAGGAGCGTCTTGGTGATCTTGCGGTTGGCGGGGATGATGACCTCGCCGGACTCGCTGTTCATCACGTCGAGCGGAATCTTCTCGCCGAGCAGGATGTTCGAGAGGGCCTCGGTGAGCTGCTCCTGCAAGTCGGCGAGCTTCTTCTTGTGCTCTTCATCGACATGCTTCTGATGCTTCTTGTCGCCGGACGACTTGGTCTCCTTCTCGGACTCCTTCTTGGCGGAAACTTTGACGTCCATCACGATGCCGTAAGTGCCGGAGGGAACCTTGAGCGACGTATCTTTCACGTCGGCGGCTTTCTCGCCGAAGATGGCGCGGAGCAGGCGCTCTTCCGGCGCGAGTTCCGTCTCCGACTTCGGAGTGATTTTGCCGACGAGGATGTCGCCGGGCTTCACTTCAGCACCGATGCGAATCACGCCGTC
>SIAT01000015.1 GCA_009691645.1 Pedosphaera sp.
CAGCTCGTGGCGCAGGCGTGACGCATAGTCTGGCGTCTTTCGATTCAGTGTGTGGGCCGGATGCAACTCCGGCCCGCTTTCTTTTTACGGATAAAACTCGCGCTGCAGCAGGGCGGTGAGTTTGTGCACGCTCATCTGAAGCTCGGCGAGTGCTTCGAGTTGCTCGCCTGTCCAGTCGCCCCGCTCGGCGGCGCGGACACAGCGGCGGTAACGCTGGCTCAGTGGCAGGTCACGGCGGTTGTGGCCGAGTTCTTCCAAAAACTGTTCGGCGCGTTCCGCCAGTCGTCGGGCTTGCTGGATATGTGTCAGCGCGCTGCCAGTCGTGGTTTCGCCTCGATTCACTTTGATGAGTTGCAGGCATTCAAACTTCTGACAATGGCCGGGGCGTTGCTCGTAGTGACGGCAAAGGCAACCATCGAAAGCCGCGCACGGTTGCGGCATTTTGGTTTTCGTTTTCAACCGCTTCACCGGTAGACCGAGTTTTTCAAGAGCAGCCACGTCATCGCCAGCCTGCAATTCGACATCGGCGAAGAGCACGCCGTTACAGCAGAGGCCGCAGGCGGTACAGAGACGGGCGATGGCATCGGCTTCCGACAACATTCTTGAAAGTTAACAGGACGAAGAATAATCGGAAGAGGGGAATTGCCAACGGCGGATGGGCGCGATGAGATGGGAGCGTGACGTTAAAACTACTTCGGCTGGCCGCGGCGGTGATCGCAAAGTCGGGGCGCGAACATTCGGCTGACGCGGTGCTGCGCGCGGAACTGAAAGCGGCGCACGGCCTGTCGCGGCGTGACGCCAGCGCGGTGAGTCGAGGTGTCTTCGCCCACTTTCGCTGGCTCGGTTGGACTGATACAGGAGTGCCACTGGAGCAACGGATCGAACAGGCGCTGGCGTTCGCTTCCCGTTTCAAGGAAAGCCCCGAGTCGATTCCGGATGCCGAGTTGTTGGCGAAAGCGGTGCCGGAATGGGTGGGTGGCCAGTTGAAAATGTCAGCAGAATGGCTGCGAACGTTGCAGGCTGAACCGAAAATCTGGCTGCGTGCGCGGCCGGGTTACGCGGGAGATTTGATCCAAAAATTGGGGTGCTCAAAAACGTGCGGCGTTCCGGATGCGGTCGCGTACGAAGGCGGGGCGGACCTGTTCCGTTCACCAGAATTTCAGGCGGGCGAGTTTGAGATGCAGGACATTGGGTCGCAGGCCGTCGGCCGTTTGTGCGATCCGCAACTGGGCGAGACGTGGTGGGATGCCTGCGCGGGCGAAGGCGGCAAGATGCTTCATCTCGCCGACTTGATGCAGAACAAGGGATTGATCTGGGCGAGCGATCGCGCCGAGTGGCGGCTCCGGCGGTTGCGACAGCGCGCGGCGCGCGCGAAGTGCTTCAACTATCGAGCGATTCTCTGGGATGGCAGTGCGAAGTTGCCGACGAAAACCAAGTTTGACGGCGTGCTGGTGGATGCTCCGTGCAGCGGTCTTGCCACGTGGCAGCGGAACCCGCACGCGCGTTGGACGGCGACGCTCGCCGACGTGCGCGAGTTGGCGGACATCCAAAGCGCATTGCTCGCGCACGCCGCAGCGGGGGTGAAGCCGGGCGGGCGACTGGTCTATGCCGTCTGCACACTCACGCAGGGGGAAACGGAGGACGTGGCAACTGGGTTTGAGCGTGCGTTTCCCGAGTTCGAACCGTTTTCTTCACGATCTCCTTTTACGCCAAGCGCACCGCCGCAGAGCCGCCATTGGTTTTGGCCGCAAACGACGGGCGGCAACGGCATGTTCGCCGCGCTCTGGCGGCGAAAGGATTAAAAAAGTGGGCAGGGGACGTAGCCTCCTGCCGGTGTTTTCGGCTCGCAACGGATCAGGCGTGAGTCTCGATGTGATGCGTCTCCCGCCAGAGCATCAACGCCAGTCCGCCGGAGATCAACCCGCCCAGCACGCTCGCCCACATCGGGATCACCGTGCCGGCAATCGAGAGATCCCATCCCAGCACGAGCCGTAGTAGGTGCACGAACGAGAGCAGCGCGAATAGGATCACGGTGATTGTCGTGTAGATGTGCTTCATAACTTTCTCCCTTTCGTTGGTTGGTTTTCTCGCTGATAAAACTTAAAGCCGATGGCGACCGGTTGCAACGGGTGCGCGAAATGGGACAGGTCGTCGAAGTTTGTGAGCAGGTTGCTGAAGTTACTCAAGCTGTCCTACTCGTCTGGACACAACAGAGAGTGAAAGTGGGTGAGACGAAATTGCGCGAGCGATTCCGTCGCGCCAACGTCAGCGGCGAATCCAGCCGCCGCCCACCACGAGGTCGTCCTGATAAAACACACAGGCTTGGCCGGGGGTGATGGCCCGCTGCGGTTCGAGGAGCTTCACGCGCGCGCCGCCGGCTGTCGGGGTGATGATGGCTGGCGTGCCGGGATGGTTGTAGCGGATCTTGGCTGTGGCCTCGATGGTTTCGGGAGGCACATCGAACGGAATCCAATTGCAGTTCTCCACTTCGAACTCCTCGCGGTCGAGCGCCGATTCGTCACCGACCACCACGCGGTTCCGCTCGGCGTCGAGATCCACGACGTAGAGCGGTTTGGGAGAAGAGAGGCCGAGACCTTTGCGCTGGCCGATGGTGTAGAACTCGATGCCGTCGTGCTCACCGAGTTTGCGGCCGTGAAGATCCACGATCTCACCGCGATGCTTTTCAGCGAGGCCAGCCTTCTGCAAAAAACCACCGTAGTCGTTATCCGGCACGAAGCAGATTTCCATACTCTCCTCTTTCTCAGCGGTCTTGAGCTGGCAATTCCGAGCGACTTCGCGCGTATCGGCTTTGGTTTTTTCACCAAGCGGAAACATGGCGCGGGAAAGTTGCGCCTGTCGGAGGGAGAAGAGAAAGTAACTCTGATCCTTGCGCGGGTCGCGGCCTTTTTTGAGCAGATGCCGCGTGCCGTCGGAGTTCGACTCGATGCGCGCGAAGTGGCCGGTGGCGATGAAGCGCGCGCCGAGTTGATCGGCCCGGGATATGAGCGTACCGAATTTGAGATGCTGGTTGCACATCACGCACGGGTTCGGCGTGCGCCCAGCTTTGTACTCGGCGGCGAAATATTGGATGACCTGTTTCTGAAATTCCGCCGCCTCGTCCACGAGGTAGTAGGGGACACCGAGTTGATGGCAGACCGCACGGGCGTCGGTGACGGCCTGCGGTCCACAACATTTGTCCTCGGCGCGTGAGACACAATCCTGCGGCCAGAGTTTGAGTGTGACACCGACGACGTCGTAACCCTGTTCCTTCAAAAGAGCGGCAGTGGCGGAGGAATCCACTCCGCCGCTCATTCCAACCAGCACACGTGTCTTTGTCGTCACCATCACAGCGTGACAGAATAGAGACGCAGCGAAGTGGTGTAAAGGTTGAGGAAGAAGAACAGCGATGACCGCGGTTGCCGATTCAGCGAATCACTTGCTCAGTGTTTTGAGCGCCTTCTTCGCGTCGGAAGTGCGGATGATGAGGAGGCCCTTTTTCACATCAGGATGCGTGGCGCTGTAGCAGTAGTCTATGTTCACCTTGGCGGCAGCGAGTCGATTGGCGATGGCGGAAAGCGATCCGGGCTGATTGCTTCCTTCGATCATCAACACATCGTCTTCAACCACCAACGTGCCGCGCTCCTCGAAGAGCAGCAGCGCCTTCCGTGGGTCGCTCACGACCAGGCGCACAACGCAGTGGTCGATGGTATCACTCGTAGAGACGGCGTAGATGTTGATCTTGGCCTCGGAGAGCGCGTCGCAGACACGTGCTAGCGTGCCGGGGATGTTGTCGAGGAAGATGGCGAGTTGTTTGGTGATTTGCATAAGCAGTTTGAGGGGACGGCGCAATATAACCACGCACACCTTCTGCGCAAGGGAGGGATTTGCAGAGTGGGAGTTTTATCGGCTCCACTCCGCGCGATGTCCGGAAACAAACAAGGCCCGATGTGGTCGGGCCTTGCGCGTTTGAATGGATGAGAGGAATCAGATCAGAAGCCACCGACGGGCGTCGGCTTGGCCTTCTCGGGTTGGAGCTCGTGAACCGGCTTGGCAGCGGGCTTGGCCTCGGCTGGATGCGGCACGACGCGCCAGAAGTGATTCGCGGCGTCCTTCCAGTTCTTGAGAATCTCATTCGCGCGCGGCGATTCGGTGTGCTCGAGATGGGTGTATATCAAACTTTGCAGACGCTTGATTTCGTCCGCGTCGGTGAGCCGTTCGATGCCGACCATCGCGTTGTTGAAGCGATCGGGGAACGCGTTTTGAGGGTCGTATACGTAGGCGGATCCGCCGGACATCCCGGCGCCGAAGTTGCGGCCGGTTTCGCCGAGCACCACCACGGTGCCGCCGGTCATGTACTCGCAGCCGTGGTCGCCCACGCCCTCGACGACGGCGGTGCCGCCGGAATTGCGGACACAGAAGCGCTCGCCCGCTCGGCCTGCGGCGAAGAGTTTGCCGCCGGTGGCGCCGTACATCACGGTGTTGCCGATGATCTGGTTGTCGGCCCAGATGAACTTTGTTCCATCCGGCGGCCGGACGATGATCTCGCCTCCGTTCATTCCTTTGCCGACGTAATCGTTGGCTTCGCCGATGAGTTTGATGCGGATGCCATTTGCGAGAAACGTGCCGAGGCTCTGTCCGGAACTCCCGTGCAGGGTGATGTCCACCGTTGCGGGCGGCAGACCTTTGTCACCGCGGGTGTAGCCGATGTGGCCGGAGACACGCGTGCCGATGTTGCGGAGGATGTTGTTAATCTTGTAGTCGAGCTTGACCGTGCCCTTGCCATTCAATGCGTCCTTGGCGTCGGTCATGATCTTGTCATCGAGCGGGCTGTCGCCGAAACGCTCGTTGCGTTCGCGCGTGTGGATGCGCGGCGCGGTGCCGGTCGGGTCCACTTGATAAAGCAATTTGGAGAGATCGATGCTCGCGATTTTGTCGCGAAGCTCTTCGGGGAAATCCTCGAGCGGCCGGCGATCGAGCAGGTCGGTGCAGCCGATGATGTCGTCCAGCTTGCGGTAGCCGAGCTTGGCGAGCAACTCGCGGATTTCCTGCGCTGCGCCGTTGAAGAAGGCGACGACATTCGCGGGCTTGCCGCGGAACTTGAGCCGGAGTTCCTCCTTCTGCGTGGCGACGCCGACGGGACAGGTGTTGAGATGGCAGACGCGGAACATCGCGCAGCCGGCAGCGATGAGCGCCGCGGTGCCGAAGTTGAACTCCTCGGCGCCGAGCAACGCGGCGATCACGATGTCGTGGCCGGTCTTGATGCCGCCATCCGTGCGCAGGACGATGCGCGAACGGAGATCGTTCAACATCAGCGTCTGATGCGCCTCGGCCACGCCGGTTTCAAATGGCGCGCCGGCGTGCTTGATGGAACTGAGCGGGCTGGCGCCGGTGCCGCCGTCGTGGCCGGAGATGAGGACGACGTCCGCGTAAGCCTTCGCAACGCCCGCGGCGACCGTGCCGACGCCGGAGGAGGAGACGAGCTTCACGCAGACTTTGGCGCGCGGGTTGACCTGCTTGAGATCGTAGATGAGCTGCGCGAGATCCTCGATCGAATAGATGTCGTGGTGCGGCGGCGGCGAGATGAGTGGAACGCCGGGGATGCTGTAACGCAGGCGCGCGATGAGCGGGCTGACCTTGTGGCCGGGGAGTTGGCCGCCTTCGCCGGGCTTGGCGCCCTGAGCCATCTTGATCTCGATTTCCTGCGCGCTGGCGAGGTACTCGGGCGTGACGCCGAAGCGGCCGCTGGCGACCTGCTTGATGGCGCTGCAGGCGTTGTCGCCGTTCGGGCGCACGGTGTAGCGGGTCGGATCTTCGCCGCCTTCGCCGGAGTTGCTCTTGCCGCCGATGGAGTTCATCGCGATGGCGAGGCACTCGTGCGCTTCGGGCGAGAGCGCGCCGAGCGACATGCCAGCCGTGGTGAAACGACGGCGGATATCCTCGATCGATTCGACTTCCTCGATGGGGATCGGATTGGCGGCGAACTTGAAGCGCAGCAAGTCACGGTAGGAGACCGGTTGCCGGCCGATGACGGTCTCGACGTATTTCTTGTACTCCTCAGATTGTGGATTCCTGAGGAAGCGGTGCATCGTGAGCACCACTTGCGGATTGAATGCGTGGAATTCGCCGCGGCCACCTTTGGCGACTTTGTAATTACCGCCTTCATCGAGCATTGCGGCTTCGGGCACACTGTAGGCGGATTGATGGCGGCGCAATGCGTCCTCACCAATCTGCTGGAGGGAGACGCCGCCGACCTGCGTGGTGGTGCCGAAGAAACAGCGGTCCACGACGGCGTCGGAAACACCGACGGCCTCGAAGGTCTGCGCGCCGCGGTAGCTGGCGATCGTGCTGATGCCCATCTTCGACATGATTTTCAGAACACCGTTCTCGATGGCGTTGCGGAAGTTGGCGATGGCTTTGTCCTGCGTGGAGTCGCCGTAGTCACCGCTCTCGATGGATTGGCGGATGCTGTCGATCGCGACGTACGGATTCACCGCGCTCGCGCCGTAGCCGACGAGGCAGGCGAATTGATGCACCGTGCGGGCCTCGCCCGATTCGCAGATGAGCGAAGCCTTCATCCGCTTGCCTTCGCGGATGAGATGATGATGCACCGCACCGACGGCCAGCAGCATCGGGATGGGCACCTTGTCGGCGGTGGCGTTGCGATCGCTGAGGATGAGGATGTTCTTGCCGGCGTCGATCGCCTTTGCGGCGATCTGGCAGATAGAAGTAAGCGCGGCCTCGATGTCGCCCGCGCCTTTCTGTGCGCTGAAGTGGCAGTAAATCGTCTCGGTCTTGAACGTGGCGTCGTTGATGTTCTGCAACGCTTCCAACTCGTAATCGAGCAGGAAGGGGCTGTCCACGCGGATGAGCTTGGCGTGCTGCTCCGTCTCCTCCAGCCACGAGCGGCGCGGCCCGATGCTGGTGGAGAGCGACATCACAATCTTCTCGCGGATCGGGTCGATCGGCGGGTTGGTGACCTGCGCGAAGAGCTGCTTGAAATAGTCGTAGAGCAGCCGCGGGCGCTTGGAGAGGCAGGCGAGTGGCGAGTCGTCGCCCATCGAGCCGATCGGTTCGGCGGCCTCGAGGGCCATCGGCTTGAGCACGTCGCGCAGTTCCTCATTGTCCCAGCCGAAAGTGATCTGCTGGAGGGTGAGGTCGAGCAGGTTGACGGGCCGGAAGTTTTCGCTGAACGGCTTCGCGTGTTCGGTGAGCGAGAAGACCTGATTTTTGCACCACTCGGCGTAAGGTTTCTGGGCGGCGGCGAGCGCTTTGACCTCGTCGTTTTCGAGGAGTTTGCCCTCCTGAGTGTCGATGGCGATGATGAGGCCGGGACCGAGGCGGCCTTTGCGGACGACCTTTTTCTCGTCGAGCACGACCACGCCGGCTTCGCTGCCCATCACCATGAGTCCGTCTTCGTATATCTTGTAACGCGCGGGGCGCAGGCCGTTGCGATCGAGCGTGGCGCCGACCCAGCGGCCATCGCTGAAGACGACGGCGGCGGGGCCATCCCACGGTTCGTTGAGGCAGGAGTGGTATTGGTAGAAGCCCTTCAACTCGGGCTTCATGTCCGTCATCTTTTCCCACGCCTCGGGCGCGAGCATCATCACCGAGTGAAGGATGCTGCGGCCGGAAAGCTCGAGGGTCTCGAGCGCGTTGTCGAGCGCGGCGGAATCGGAGCCGCCGGGCTGGATGATTGGCTTGATGTGCTCGATCTGGTCTTTCCAGACGTTCGAGGTCAGCTCACGTTCGCGGGCGCGGGTCCAATTCTTGTTGCCGAGCAACGTGTTGATCTCGCCGTTGTGGGCGAGGCGGCGGAACGGATGGGCGAGCTGCCAGTTCGGGAAGGTGTTCGTCGAGTAACGCTGGTGATAGACGGCCAGCGCGGTCGTGAAGAGCGGATCCTTCAGATCGGTGTAGAACTTCGGGAGTTGCGGGGCGTTGAAGAGGCCCTTGTACACGAGGGTGCGCGAGGAGAAGGAGGGGATGTAGAAACCGTCCAGCTTCTGCTCGATGGCGCGTTTCTCGGCCTCCTTGCGTGCGAGGAAAAGACGGCGTTCGAACTCGTCGCCGCTCCACGCCGCATCACGGCCCAGCAGGATTTGCTGGATCTCGGGCATCGTGGCCAGTGCTTTGTCGCCCAAGCAACGCGAGTTGGTCGGCACGAGGCGCCAGCCGAAACTCGGGATGCCGAACTGCCTCGCGGACTCCTCGATGACGAGGCGCGAAGCGGCGATCTGCTCCTTCTGGCCGCGCGGCATGAAGATGAACCCGACGGCGAGGTCGGTGTCCTTGACCAGCTTGCCGCCGAGCTTCTCGACTTCGCGCCGGAAAAAGGCATGAGGAATCTGTGTGAGCACGCCCGCGCCATCGCCGGTTTTGGCGTCGGCGTCGAGCGCGCCGCGGTGGGCGAGATTGCACAGCGCCTCGATCGCGTATTCGAGGATGCGGTGCTCGCGCTTGCCGTGGATGTTGGCGATGAAGCCGACGCCGCAGGCATCGTGCTCAAACTTCGGCTCGTAGAGCGAGTTCGGTAGGTTCGGGTAGTTGGTGTTCATCAGTCGAACAAAGGTCGTCCAGAATAACAAATGCGCGGAACGCTGCAAAATATTTTTATCAGCAAATGGCCGGCGCATCATCAGCGCGACTTGTGGAAAGCTTGCCGTTGAATAATGCGCGACCTCATGCGAGTTTCCATTCAATGGCCACGGACGATATGATCCAACCGCTGCTGCGCGCGCTTTCCGAGCGTGAACGGGCCGCGTTGGTCACCCTGCTGGCGGATGAGGATCCGGCTGTGTACCGGACCATCCGCGCCCGCATTCTTGCCTGCGGACCGGAGGCGCGCGAGTGGCTACGCGGGTATCGGCTGGACAACGACCCGCGGTTGCGCCGGCGCGTGATGGAGATTGTCGAGCATTTCGGCCGGCGCGAGGCGGACAACCGTTTCCTCGGATTCTGCCTCCGTCACGGCGAGGATTTGGATTTGGAAGAGGGCTGCTGGCTTCTGGCGCGGACGCGTTATCCCGAGATCAACGTGACGGCTTACCACGCGTTACTCGATGAGTTCGCCGACACCTTGCGCGAAAAAGTGTCGCCGAGTGACGAACCGCAGTCGGTCATCGCCACAATCAATGAACTGCTTTTCAGCCGACTCGGCTTCGTGGGCGACGAGCAGAATTATTACGACCCCGAGAACAGTTATCTCAACCGCGTGCTCGACCGGCGGTCGGGCAATCCGCTCTTGATGTGCACGGTCTATCTCGGTGTGGCGCGCCGTCTGCGCCTGCCCATCGCGGGCATTGGTTTACCGGGGCATTTTCTCTGTCGTTACCAGACGCCTGTGCGCGAGTTGTACATTGATGCTTTCGGTGGCGGGCGGATTCTGACGAAGGCCGACTGCGTGAAGTACCTTCAGCAGACCGGCTATGAATTTCACGAGGCGTTTCTGGTGCCGGCCAGTCCGCGGCGGATGTTGTTGCGGATGTGTTCGAACCTCCACCAAATCAGCGCGCGGCTGAATGACAGGGAAGTCGCCGCCGCGATGTACGGGTACGTCATCGCGCTTTCCAAGTAGGCGCGCCTACTTTTTCGGCGGGGCGTTTGTGGCCGGCGCGTTCGTTGCGGGTGGGATTTCCGGCGAAGCCTTTGTCCTGAGGAACGTCACGTCCACGATTTCACCGGGATGAAGAGACAGATTTTCCGGCACGCTGATGAAGACCGGCAGGCCGGCTTCATCGCGGTCGTGTTGTGCCGGCAGAAGCGATTTGCGGATGGGCGCCAACTCGGTGCCGACTTTGGTGACTCGAGCGAGCGCGGTTTTCTGCCCGAGGGAACGACAGCGGATTCTCACTTCCGTGTTCGGCTCCACTGCGACCGAGAGCGGTTGGCGGATGAAGGCGATGATGCGGTCCGCCTTGGCGGCGCTGATGGTGAGCAGGTGCTGGCCGGGCTGGACGAATTCGCCCGGCTGGAGGTTCACGATGCTCACGGTGCCCTTCATCGGCGCCTTGATATCAATCGCCGCGTTTGCGCCGGCGAGAAAAATCTGACCGAGCACCTGTCCCTGCGCCACCTCGGTGAGATCGCGGGCGCTCATCTGCGCGAGCACGCCGGCGCCGGGGGCGGTGAGGCGGACCTTGATGGTGTCCACCTCGGCCGAGACGGTCGCGGTGCCGAAGCGCTGGCTCCAGAGCACGGCGACGAAGATCAGCACCACGCCGAAGAAGGCAAAGGGGAGAAAACGGATGGATAAGTCGCGCAGTCGGTTCATCGGTGGCGTCGGGATTGATTCGTGTTGGCTCATCGCAGAGAGTGTTTTTCACGGACACGCCGCCGGTGCAAGCACGAAAAGCCCGCGCAGACTTTTTAAAACTATTGTTAAATTTTTGTTTCACTGGAGCGGCTTTAGAAACTACTTTCTCTATAGAAAGTAGTAAGCAGCCTGTCGAAGATGTCTCAAGACCACCACATCCAAGCGCAGCGGTTCGAGTTGAAGTACATCGTCAGCGAAGAGACGGCCCTGCGCATACGTGATTTTATCTCCGCGTATCTCGATCTCGACGACTACGGCGTGGGCAAGCCGCACAATTCCTATCCCGTCCACAGCCTCTACCTCGATTCCGACCGGATGCGGATCTACTGGGAGACCGTCAACGGCAACAAGAACCGCTACAAGCTTCGTCTGCGATTCTATCACGACGATCCCGAGGCGCCGGTGTTCTTTGAGATCAAGCGCCGTGAGAACGACGCCATCCTCAAGCAGCGCGCCGCTGTCCGGCGGGACGCGGTGGACTGGGTGCTGCGCGGCCATTTGCCGCCGGCCGGTTACCTCATCTCGAACGACGCCAAGTCGCTCGGCGCCATGCAACGGTTCAGCGAGTTGTTGAAGCACGTCGATGCCACGCCCAAGGCGCACATCGCCTATCTGCGCGAGGCGTGGGTGCATCCCGACAATAATTCCGTGCGCGTGACGATGGACCGCGAGGTGCGCTGCGCAGTCGAAACCACCGCAAGGCTTGTGGCCGAGATGGACAAGCCGGTGACGGTTTTCGGCAAGAGCGTCGTGCTCGAGGTGAAGTTCACCGGGCGCTTCCCGAAATGGTTCGGCGAAATGACCCGCGTGTTTGGTTTCAAGCAATGTTCCGCCGCGAAGTACGTGGACGGCGTCACGCTGATGGGCGATCAGCAGTTCCACCCCGGCTTGGTCCGGCAACGTAAGATGGCCGCCCTCGATCCGGCAATTCAGGCTTATTTATGAATGAATGGTTCTTTCTCCGCGGCGATTACGGGATGGGCCCCTCCAACCTGCAAGCCCTCGTGCTCGGCGCGATGCTCTCCTTCCTGCTCGGCCAGACGATGGCGTGGGTTTACATGGTCACGCATGCGGGCCTTTCCTACTCGCGCTCATTCGTCGCCTCACTCGTCGTCACGCCGATGGTCGTGACCATCGTGATGGCTGTGTTGGCGAACAACATGATCACCGCCTTCGGCTTGATGGCGGTCTTCGCCATCGTCCGCTTCCGCAACATTCTGCGCGACACCCTCGACACCGCCTACGTGCTCGTCTCCATCGTCATCGGGATGGCTTGCGGTACGCAGAAATTCTCCACCGCCGTCATTGGTGTGGCGATGGTCTGCTGCGTGCTGATTTATCTCTGGTACACCTCGTTCGGCAGCCGGCATCGCTACGACTTGATTTTGAATCTGCAATGGTCGCGGTCGCTGGAAGACTTGACGGAACTGCGCGAGTTGCTCGATCGCCACAGCCGCGACATCCAGCTCGCCAGCCAGCGCACGCATGAAGGCTATCAGGCCGTGGATATTTCCTACCGCCTGCTGATGCGCGACCCGACCCGCGCCGGCGAGTTAGTGGCGGACCTTCAGGAACTGACCGGCGTGGCTCACATCACCACGATGAAGGCCGAGGACGAGTCGGAGCTGTAACGGGTTCCTGTAGAATTTCTCCAAAGCAAAAGCCGCCGGATGTCCGGCGGCTTCGCTGTTTTTTAAACTGAGGCCGGACAATTCTCCGGCGGCTTCCGTTACTTCAGTTTGGAAAGCTCTTCGTTGGTCCAAGCCGATTCACGGCCGGCGGTCGCGGCGCGGATCTTTTTCACGAAGTCGGGCGTGACTGGGTCGTAGGGATGTTCCCATTCGCGACGGATGTAGGTGAGCACGCCAGCGATGGTTTCATCGTCGAAGGTGCCGTGGCCGGGCATATCCATGTCCCACTTGCGGCCCTGCACAGTGATCGGTCCGCCGACGCCGTGCAGCAGAATGCGCGCGAGCTTCTCGGTCGAACCGGCGACCCACTCGGAATCATTCAGCGGCGGAGCCATGCCGTCCTGTCCGTAACCGTGCAGTTGATGGCACGCGGCGCAGGTGGCTTCGTAGCCGGCTTTGCCGGTGGCGAAAAGTTTCTGCTCGGCATCGGTGAGCGGTCGAATGACAGGAAAAACGACGCCGGGCTTGCCGGGCCACACGAGCAATTGATCGAGTTTCTTGGCGGCGGCTTGGATGGTTTTGTCAGTGGATTTCTCCAGTGCGGCGAGTGCGGGCGGTGCAGCGGGAAGTTTCACCAACTTGATGCGGGGCGCCGGTTGGCCTTTGGAGGCGGGGGTGTTCGAGACATTCAGGCTCGCGAGCACGGCGAGCGTTTGCCACTGCGGCGTGGTTTTGGTGGTGATCTTTTCGAGCAGGCGATTGACGTTCGTGGCCTTGGCCTGCTGGAAGATGGATTTGCCCAATGCGCCGATGAAGGCATCGCCGCCCACGAATTTTTCCTTCCACGACGGATCAACGAAGACGCGGTCGAGGATGTCCGCCTCGCGCAGAGCGAGGCCGCTGATGAGCGCATCGCGAACGAGGATGTTGCTGCCGGCGTTTCTGGCGAGCGTGATCATTGCGGATTCGGCGGCGGGATCCTTTGCCTCTCCGAGCGTGAAGGCGAGCTGGGACTGAATGCTCACGTCCTTTGATGTGGCGAGCGCCGTGAGTTTGGGTAGGAGTTTTTCCTTGTCGGTTTTGAATGCGGTTTCACTCAGGCGGATGACCGTGGCGTGTATCTTCGTGTCCGTCTCTTTCTCCAATGCTTGAGCGAGTGTGCCGGCATCGAGTTGGTTCATGCCATCCAGCGTTGATAACGCGTGCAAACGGGCGATGGGATTGGCGTGTTGGAGGGACATTGTTTTCAACGGCGCAATCGCCGAAGGAGCTGACTTCTCAACGAGCAACCGCTGGGCGGTGTCGCGCCACCAGCCGTTCGGATGAGCGAGAATATTGACGAGGTCGGCGGGCGCGGCGGATGCGAATTGCGGCTTCGCTCCGGGCGCTGCGCTTTGGTGGACGATGCGATAGATGCGGCCGCGCCGAGTGACCTTGTCGAGGCCGCGGTCCTCGGCTTGCTTGCGCAGATAGCTCGTGAGGAAGACGCGGTGCTGCAAGATGCCGTGGTACATATCCACGAGATAGAGGCAGCCATCGGGCCCGGTGTAGGCGTTGATCGGGCGGAAGAGTTCGTCCGTCGAGGTGAGGAACTCGGCTTCTTTGTAAGGATTCACGCCGGAGATTTCGCCGGATTTTTCGGTGAGCACCATACGCCGCACCATGTTGGCCGACGGTTCAGGGATAAAGGCGTTGCCACGAAATTCGGCTGGAAACTTGTCGCCGCGATAGATGGCTGGGCCGCAGGTGGCGGTGTATTTGTTGAGCGTGCCGTCGGGCTTGAGTGTGCCTGATTGATAGCCGCGATTCACGCCGGGGTTCACGCGTCCGGGCCAGACGGTCTGGTCTTTGAGCGGTTGCTGGTTGAGACCGGCGGTGCTGCGGAAGAAAGGATTACGAAAGTAATACTCGCTGGGCACGAGGTCGGTGCGGAGTTGGTCGGAGTTCGAGTTGTAGAAAGGCCGGCCCCAGTCATCCATCGTCATTCCCCACTGCCCACGGAAGGTCGTCGGCTGGCGCTTCCACTCGCCATCCACCCGTTGATAGCGGTAGGTGTGATTGGCGGAGATGATCCAGTTGTTCAGGAACCACGTCGGACTGTTGCCCGTGTGTTCCGGATTCTTCAAACCAGCGGGAGCGAAATTCTTGTCCACCAACACGCGCTTGCCTGGCTTGAAGCCCGCTTCGATGGGATACCACCAAAGCGCGGGCGGCTCGCAGACCAGCACGCCGCCGTAAGCGAGGCAGAGCGCGCGGGGCATTACCAAGCCATCGAGGAAGACGGTTTTCTTGTCCATCTTCCCATCGCCATCCGTGTCCTCCAAGATGCTGATGCGATTGGTCGGCTCCATCTCGCCCGTGGCGGCGGGGTTGGGCATGTAGGTGGGCATCTCGACGATCCAGATACGGCCGTCGGCATCCCACTGCATCGCGATGGGGGTCTCGATCAACGGCTCGGACGCGACAGTCTCGATGCGGAAACCGGGCGGCAGCTTGAAAGTCTTGAGCGCGTCGGCCGGCGCGAGCGGCGGGTTGGCGGGGATTTTTTCTTTCGGGACACGCGACTCTTGCTTCTCACCCGGCTTGTCGCCGGACTGGGCGTGAGCGATCGCGGCGACGAGGCAGAGCGCGAGCAGGAGATGAGGCAGGATGGTTTTCACGTTCACAAAAAATCGAGTTTTTGGCCGTCGGTTGGACGGTGTTTGTGGAGGTTTTATTTTACTGAAGTAGATAAGCAAACGTCGGCTTAATTTTTGGAAAAAGAATGGCTCCAAAGGAAGGACTCGAACCTTCAACATGCGCATTAACAGTGCGCTGCTCTACCATTGAGCTACTTTGGAACTCAGAGTCGGCGAGGTTACGAACATGCCGTGATTGCGTCAATCTTTTTGCCACTGCGTTGGCGTTGGTCGCGCGAGCTTTTATGAGGGCCTGCGGGCGGTTCAGCCGTAGCGGTATGGTGCAGACAGAGGGAAGGTGTTCGGCAGGTGGCGAATCTCCCGGACAACGTCGTTCGCGAGCAGTACCTCGACGATGTCGAAGCGGATTTTCACGGGCGGATGGCGGAGTTGGCGGAGGTAATCCAGCGCCGACTTCGAAATCCGCCGCCGTTTGGACGCGTTCACGGCGGCAGCGGGGCGCGACCACTCTTCGTTCGACCGCGTTTTCACTTCCACGAACACGAGACAATCGCCATCGCGAAAAACGAGATCTATCTCACCGCGTGTGGTTTTGAAATTCGCAGTGAGAAACTTGAGGCCGAGCGCACGCAGGTGTCGTTTCGCGGCGCGTTCACCGAGTTCGCCCCGCAGCAAATGCGTTGGCTTCGGTTTTCCAGCCACGACTATTTTGAGCCGTTGCCAGAGGTTCATCGTGTTCAGAAGAGTTCCGACTGCACCGGTTTGAGTGGCGCGAAGCTGCGGCGGTGGATGGGGCAGGGGCCGTGGCGCGCGATGGCCGCGAGGTGCGCGGGCGTGCCGTAGCCTTTGTGTCCGGCAAAATCGTAGTTTGGAAATTCAGCGTCGTAACCGGCCATCAATCGGTCGCGCGTGACTTTGGCGAGCACGCTGGCGGCGGCGATGGAGTAACTGCGCGCATCGCCTTTCACGAGCGGCGTCTGCGGAAAGCGAAGTGATTTCACGCGCGTGCCATCCACCAGCGCGTGCGCTGGCGGCGTGTGAAGCCGTGCGAGGGCCTCGTTCATCGCGCGATGGGTTGCCTGCAAAATGTTGATGGCGTCAATGACGCCGGCTTCGATGGTGGCGATGCTGTGGTGGACGGCGGGATTTTCCGTGAGCACGGCGAAGAAGCGTTCGCGTTGCATCTCGCTGAGTTGCTTGGAGTCGTTCAATCCGTTCAATTCGGCGGGCAAACCATCGCGGATCCATTCGATGGGCAAAACGACGGCCGCCGCGGTGACGGGGCCGGCGAGTGGGCCGCGGCCAGCTTCATCCACGCCGGCGATCGCCGTGATTCCATCGCGCAGCAAGGCGCGTTCGAACTCGAAACGGTCAACGGCTTGGATTGCTATCCGCGGCACGGACGACGTTCGCGCTGGCATGTTGAAAAATCAAGTTTGCTCCGCGCGCGTTGGTGACAAAAAGAAAAGCGGAGCCTTGCGGCTCCGCTCTTGAAAGGTTTCGAAGGGTCCGGTGCGGCCTTATTTCTTGGCGGCGACCTTCTTGGTCTCCTTCTCCTTCACAGCCGTGGCGCCTTTGCCGAGACGGCCGCGGAGGTAGGTGAGCTTGGCGCGGCGGACGTCGCCCTTGCGATCGACTTCCACTTTGTCAACGCGCGGCGAGTGGATCGGGAAAATGCGTTCGACGGCCTCGCCGTAGCTGATGCGGCGGACGGTGAAGGTGGCATTCAGGCCGTGGCCACGGATGCCGATGACGACACCGGTAAAGATCTGGATGCGTTCCTTGTCGCCTTCCACGACTTTGGTGTGCACCTTCACGGTGTCGCCCACGGCGAAGTCCGCCTTGTCCTTGCGGTATTGTTCCGCCTCGATTTTGTCCAATAGTACCTGGTTCATAAATTTATCACTTCGTTTTGGCGGTGTTGCCGCCGGTTTCTTTCTTCTCCAACAAATCTGGCCGCATCTTCGCGGTGCGGGCGAGCGCCTGTTCGCGCCGCCATTTCTCGATCTCGGCGTGGTTTCCGGAGAGGAGCACCTCGGGCACCCTGATCTCTCGAAACTCCGCGGGCCGCGTGTAGTGCGGGTACTCCAGCAATCCGTGGCTGAAGGACTCGTCGTGCGCGCTCGCATCGTCGCCCAGCACACCGGGGAGCAGTCGCGCCACGGCGTCGATGATCACCATCGCCGGCAGGTTGCCGTTGGTGAGCACGTAATCGCCGATGGACAATTCGTCGTCCACCAACGTCTCTCGCACTCGCTCATCCACGCCTTCGTAGCTGGCGCAGATGAAGAGTAAATTCTCGTACTGCGTCAACTCACGAGCGATTGCCTGATCGAACCGCCGACCAGTCGGTCCGAGCAACACCACTCGGGTTTGCTCGTTCACCAAACTTTCCACTGCCTCAAAGATCGGTTCGGGTTTCAGCACCATTCCCGGTCCGCCGCCGAATGGACGATCGTCCACCGTGCGATGCCGGTCATGTGTCCAATCCCGCAAATTGTGTATCCGCAACTCCAGCCGGCCCGACTCGCGCGCGCGGCGGATGATGCTCTCATCGAGCGGCCCCGAAAACATCTCGGGGAACAGGGTGAGCACGTCAATCTTCATACTCACTCACACCGGCGGACGCCGCTCGTGCGTCCGCGAAAATTCAACTCTGTGCGCCGTCTTCGACGATCTCCACCGTGGCCCGTTTGCCCTGCTTGGCGCTGCCCACTTGCACGAGCGCGCGGATCGCCTGGATGGTTGCGCCCTTGCGGCCGATGATCTTGCCGACATCGTCCGGCGCGAGGCGCAGCTCATAAACCGTCTGGCCACCGTTCTCGGCGGGGGTGACGGTGACGGCCTCGGGTTGATCCACCAACCCTTTGACCACGTATTCGACAAAGGCTTGCATGCCCGTGAAGGGTTACTTCACCGCGCGCTTGAGCTTGCGCAGGAAGCTGGCGACGGTGTCGCTCGGCTGTGCGCCTTTGCTGATCCAGTAGTCGGCGCGCGCCACGTCGAGCTTCACATTGTCGCCCTTCATCAGTGGCTGGTAGCTGCCGATTTCCTCGATGAACTTGCCATCGCGCGGGCTGCGGCCGTTGGCCACCACCACGCGGTACACGGGCGTGTTCTTCGTGCCGATCCGCTTCAGACGTATTTTGACTGACATAAACTCTTTTTCCACTCCCACCGCGCGGGCTTCATCACCCGCTCTCGGAAGGTTAATCTTCCAAAAAGGAGTGGGAGCCTAGTCAGCAGCCAAACGGATGGCAAGCCCTGTTTTGCGGGAGAGACTGGGCGGGCGAAAGCGCTTACGGCACGATGATCCTCAATGCCTGCGGCTGGATCCCGATCTTCGCTGGCAAGTGCCCCACGGCGTCACCGTCCAATTCCACCGGCACACGCATGGCGCTGGTCAACGCCAGTGAATCGGTCTGGAAATAATGTGCTCCCTTCAATTCGCCAAGCCGTCCCGTGAGTAATGCCCAGACATACACCAGAAATCGCCGCCGCTGGAAACGTGTGAACACACAGACGTCGAGCCGGCCGTCGTCCATCCGTGCCTTCGGGAAGAATGGCAGCCGGCCACCATAGTAACGGCCATTGCCGAAGAGCACTAGTTCCGCCGATTCGATGACCTTATCCCCGCACGTGATCCTCATCGGCGTTCGCGCCTCGTTCAACGCCCGCCAGCCGGCGATGATGTAGGCGAGCGTACCGAGTCGTTTCTTCTCGCCCCATTTCACCATCTCCACCGCGCGCGCATCGAGACCCGCGCCCGCCAGAATGACGAATGCGCGCCGCTCGATTCCGTTCGCCCCGG
>SIAT01000016.1 GCA_009691645.1 Pedosphaera sp.
GAACACCGCCGCGATGGCCACGACGTTTCCGTAGGCCGCATACACATAGCTGAGCGCCCAAAGCAGGATCGCCGCGGGCAACACGAAGAGCACACCGGCCGCGATACCGCCCCACGTGCCGTGCAGGAGCCAGCCGAGATAGATGGCGAACTGCTGCGCCTCGGGCCCCGGCAGCAGCATGCAGTAGTTGAGCGCGTGAAGAAAACGGCTCTCATCGATCCATTTGCGCCGCTCCACGATCTCCTCGTGCATGATGGCAATCTGCCCGGTCGGCCCGCCGAAGCTGATGAAGCCGAGCTTGAGCCAGAAACGGAACGCCTCGCGGAAGGTCGGCGGCCTCGATGGTTTTGTTTCCGGCGCGGTCATCGTGCTTCTCCTTGCTGGCACTGCGCACGCAACGCGGCGAGGAAATTCTCGGGCGCCATCGGACTGAGCAACAGCAGACCCCCGGCGCGCGTGCGCAGGTGAACCACTCCCACGGTGTCGGTCAGGAAAACATAGGCGCGCTGGCCGTTGTGCAGGCTGAAGAATCCGGCTTGATGGCCCGGCAACGCGGTCCCGCACAGCTTCCACTTTGGCCTGAGATCGGGTTCGACCGCGAAGTCCACCACGCGCGCCTCTTCCAAAAGCAGTTCGCGAAGCGGGATGCGCCGGCTGTAGATGTCGCCGCGGACACGGAACGAATCCGGACTGATCTCGATGGTCGCGTGGCGCGCGGCATGGGCGCCGTAACCGATGAGCAACATCACGAACCCCACCACTGCGGCGCCAAACCAAAGAGACGACTCCGACTCACGCGCCGCGAGACTCACTGGGACGCCGGCAATGATGCCGAGCAACACCATCAGGCTGTTGAACCAACATACCGTCCGGCGCGAAGCGGGCTTGATGGCGAAGGCGTTAGTCATCCTTCCTCCGCGAGGGCGTTCAGCCCATCTTGGCCAGCGCCGCGTCGAGCCGCTTGAGCACGCGCTCGCGTCCGAGAATCTCGACCAAATGATACAGGCTCGGGCCGACGGCGCGGCCGGTGCAGGCGAGGCGCACCGGCGCGACGAGCGCCCCGGCCTTCACGCCCAACTCGGCGGAGACGGCTTTGAGCGCTTGTTCCAGAGTGGCGGCATCGAACGTGGTCAGCGCCGCGAACGCACCGCGCAATTTCTCCACGCGCGGCTTGTTCTCCGCCGTGAAACTCTTCGCGACAGCCTCGGCGTCGTACGCGAACTCGTCCTTGAAGTAGAAATCGGTGAACGACGGGATCTCGCGGAACTGTTTAATCTTCTCCTTGGCCGTGGCGAAAGCGGCGGCCACATAGTCCGGAGCGAACCCCGCTGTGACCACGCCGGCCTTGCCCAAAGCTTCCTGAGCAAGCTGGCCGAAACGCGATGCGTCCATCTGCTTGATGTACTCGCCGTTGATCCAGTGCAGCTTGGCGAGATCGAACCGCGCGTTGTGCCGCAGGATGTGGGGCAAGTCGAACAGCTCTACCACCTCCTTGATCGGCACCACCTCGCGGTTGCCCTTCGGCGACCAGCCGAGCAGGCAGAGGTAATTCACCACTGCCTCGGGCGCATATCCATCCTCAACGTAACCCGAGAGCGAAGCCCCGGTGTCGCGTTTGCTCATCTTCGAGCCGTCCTTGTTGAGGATGAGCGGGATGTGCGCGTACTGGGGTGGCGCCACGCCGAACGCCTTGAACAACGCGATGTGCTTGGCCGTGTTCGAGAGATGGTCCTCGCCGCGGATCACGTGCGTGATCGCCATCTCGAGGTCGTCAATCACGTTCACGAGATGGAACACCGGCTGGCCGTCCGAACGGACGATGACAAAATCCGGATCGAACTTCTCCCGATCCGTCAACTCGCGGACGACATCGCCCACGACGAGATCGGGGATCGTCACCGGCTCGCGCTGCATCCGGAACTTCACCGCCCCCTCGTGGTCGTAGGCCAGCCCCTTGTCCTTCAGTTCCTGCACACGGCGCTTATAGATCTCTCCGCGCTGACTCTGGAAATACGGACCGCGATCGCCCTTGCTCGGGCCGTCCGCCGCGCCCGTCTGCGGTCCTTCATCCCAATCGAGGCCCATCCAGCGCAGACCGCTGAGGATCACATCCACCGCCTCCTGCGTGTTTCGCGCCGCGTCCGTATCCTCGACACGGAGGATGAACGTGCCGCCGACGTGCCGAGCATAAAGCCAGTTGAACAGCGCCGTGCGGGCGCCGCCGATGTGGAGATAGCCCGTGGGGCTTGGGGCGAATCGGACACGAACACTCATTTTCAGAACCTCAAAGTTTGACCGTCAAACCGCTTCACAATACGGCCAGAGCCACCCACCAAGCAAGCGCGCAGGAAACCGAAGCCAGCAGATTACTCGGTTTTCATTTCAGCCACGGATGAAACATGGATGGGGATTTATCAGGAAGGCCGGAAAGGAGGTGTGGGCCGGAGACATCTTCGGATTCGCAGCTTCCTGACTCCCTGTTTTCCTTATTCGTGTTCCATCTGTGTTTAATCCGTGGCTTTGGATCCACACCGCTCGTCCTCCGGCGCTGGTTTTTGTTTGCGCGCGGAACGTTTGAGGCTAACGTGCGGGCCGCTTTCCAATTATGAAGACATCCCCTTTGACACACTCGCTCCTGCTGCTTCCCCTGCTCTGCCTGCTGGCGTGCAGCAAGAAGGAGCCTTCCGCCAACGCCCCGAGCAAGCCGGCCGCGGCGCCGTTGCCGGAGAAGCCGCTGGTGGCCCAGTGCGAGCCGGGGGTGCATGGCGGGCGATTGGTGATCGCCACGTTCGGCGATCCGAAGACGTTCAACCCGATCACCGAGAACGAGTCGAGCTCGACGGACATCATCCGCCTTCTCTTCACCGGGCTGGTGAGCGTGGACACGCAGACGCAGACGGTGGGGCCGGGCCTAGCGGAGTCATGGAAGGTGGAGGAGGACCAGAAGACGTGGACCTTCACGCTGCGCAAGGGGGTGGTGTGGAGTGACGGCCGGCCGTTGACGGCGGACGACGTGATCTTCACGTGGGAGGTGATTTATCACAAGGAGATCGACAATGTGACGGCCGATCTTTTCAAGATCGACGGGAAGCAGTTCGCGGTGACGAAGGTGGATGATTACACGGTGAAGGTTGTGACGCCGGCGCCGTACGCGCCGTTCATCGAGTATTTCGGCAGCGTGGCGATCATCCCCAGGCATGTGCTGGAACCGGAGGTGGCGAAGAAGCAGTTCGCCGCGGCCTACGGAATCAACACGGCGCCGGAGAAATTGGTGGGGTGCGGGCCGTTCAAGTTGAAACAGTTCAAGCCGGGCGAGTTCACGCTGCTGGAGCGGAACCCGAACTACTACGCGGTGGACACGAAGGGCCAGCGCCTGCCGTACCTCGACACCGTGATCTACACCGTGCTGCCGGACATGAACGCGATGAGCCTGAGATTCCTAAAGGGCGAGGCGGACATGCACGAGAACGTGCGCCCGGACGAGTACGAGCGGTTCAAGACCGAGGCGGACAAGGGCAAATTCATCCTGCGCGAGCTGGGTCTCGGGCTGGAGCGCGGTTTCCTTTGGTTCAACCAGAACACGAACCGCAACGCGAAGACCGGCGCACCGCTCGTCGCGGCGCACAAGTTGAACTGGTTCCGCAACGCGAAGTTCCGCCAAGCCATCAGCCACGCCATCGACCGACCGAGCATCGTGAAGGCCATCTACGCCGGGCGCGCCTATCCGAACTACGGCTTCGTCTCGCTCGAGAACAAGAAGTGGAACAACCCGGAGGTGGCGAAGTTCCCGTTCGATCTCGCGCGGTCACGGTCATTGCTCAAGGAGATCGGCATCGAAGATCGGAATAACGACGGACTGCTCGAGGATGCGACCGGACAGGTGATCGAATTCGTGCTGACCACGAACACCGGCAACAGCGTACGCGATCGGACGGCCGTTTTCATTCAAGACGACCTCAAGAAACTCGGCGTGAAACTGGTGTTCCAGCCGATCGAGTTCAACACGCTCGTCGCCAAGATCAACAATACGTACGACTACGATTGCATCCTGCTCGGCCTGGGCGGCGGCGGCACGGATCCGGCCTCAAGCATGAACGTGCTGAAGAGCGAGGGCTTCACGCACCAGTGGTTCCCGCGCCAGAAAACGCCGGCGACCGACTGGGAAGCGCGCATCGATTTCCTGATGAACGAACAGATCAAGACGCTCGATTTTCCAGAGCGCAAGAAGCTCTTCGACGAGGTGCAGGCGATCCTCTCCGAGCAGCAGCCGATGATCTACACCGTCGCGCCGATTGTCTATTCGGCCGTGCGCAGCGACCTCGGCAACGTGCGGCCCACGGTGCTGAGCAGCTATCGCATCTCGTGGAACGCCGAGGAGCTGTACTTCAAGAAGAAGTAAAAGAAGTGAAGGGAGTGGACGGTCGGAGAGCCGTGCTCACTACTTCTTCGGAGGCGCGACGGCTTTGGGCGGCGGCTGATTCGTCGCGGGCGCGTTGGTCCGAGGCACGACAGGCGGGCGGTTCATGAGGTTGGTGAGAACGGACGGCGGCAATCCCAAAGCACTGACCAACCGCGCGGCCAACTGCGGGCTGGCCCGTTCCAGCATCCCCTCCAACACCACGCCCTTGATCTTGTCGTAGGGCGGCAGGTCCACGCGCCCCTTCTCCGCGGTCGACGAACGTTCCAAGTAGAGGTTGTAGATCTGACGCGCCATCCGCTCGAATCCGACGGCGCGATCCTCCTCGCCGATGGCCAGTTCGTAGAAATAACGAGCGAGCATGCCCTCGATGGCGCTCTGGGTCTTGTCCTTGCCGCCGGTTCCCATCTGCTCCTGTACGCGCATCAGCACGAACTTGTCGAAGTTCACGCCACCGGCGATGACCGAAGGCTCCGTACGACGCAGAAAGTCGGCGTAGTGCTCGGCGAAGTAACGCAGCCATTCCACGGCCTCCTTCTCGCGGTTGTGCATGTAGAGTTGGGTGATGGCCGTCTTGAGGAAGTTGCGGTGACCGTTGGCCACGTTCTCTTTCATCTCGGGCGTCGCCTCCGCCAGTTGATCCACGTAGGACTGATTGACCCGCGCCGCGATGTCGAGGTTAGGACTGGTCTCGTAACGCCGGTCGTAACGGTTCTCCACCAACCGACCGCGCATGAAGGCCAGCTGCATCGATTGATAAACCACACGACGGAGCTTGATGAAGAGGTCGCGCCGTGCGGCGTTGTCCTTCGTTTTCTCCAGCCCCAGCCAGCCCCAATAGATGGCGTGTGTCTCGGGCAGGCGCCACTCGAGCGGGCCGTAGATCTGGTCCACCCGCTTCATCGCCGAGGGATCCATCTTGTACTTCTCGCGGACGAGACGGGCGCGGACTTTCTGCTCGTCCGTCTGCGGCTTGATCAAGGCATCGAAATCCGGCCGGCCGCCGAACAAGCCATGCATCTCCTCCGCCCACTTCATCTTGTAATAGGCGTGGGCGTTGTCGAGGTTGGCGCCCATCTTGTGTTGGAAATGCCACGCGAGCTCGTGGTAAATAAGCGGCTCCTCGGGATTGTACTTCAGCCCTTCGTCGCGCAGCAGCGTGATGCCCCGCTGCACCCAGAGCCAGCGATCGGGGTGGTCGGGGAACTTCACCGAGACGTTGTAAGACATGTTCCACGCCTGATGCACCCAGACCATCGGGAAACGCGGCTGCATCTTCGTGATCCAGTCAGCAAGCTGGACCATCTCGAAGTATTTCTCGTCCTGCTGCAGTTCGTTCATCCGCAGCCAGAGATAGCTCGAGATGAGGCCGCGGAAACCACCGAGCGCGGCCGTGGTGAAGGCGAGAAACGGCGGCGCGTTCTCCAGCATATCCGCGCGATACGTGAGCTTCAGTTCCTCGCGCTGGCGGTTGAGGTGACGTTGCGAAAAGAAAACGCCGGCCAGCAGCACCAAAGCCAGAAGCAGGAAGATGGGTTTGCGGTTCGACATCATACTTTCGACTGGGCCGTCGCCAGTTCGCGCTGTGTGAATGTGATGATGCCGATCGTGCTGCAAATCCCTCCGAACAGCAGCCACATCAGGCCATACGCCTTCGCCAATTGTCCCCACGTGATGCTCCGGCCCGAGCTGAGCGACTCGATCGGTGAGTAATCTTCCACGGCTTGGATGACTTGGAGCATCACGCGGTAAACCGTGATTATCAGCACATCCACCACCGCCTTCACCGGCGCCCACACGGTCTCCGTGTTCGCCTCGTTGTGCGCGCTAGTGAAGATCGTTCGATCCTTCACCACTTCTTTGAGCATGCCGCCGGACATGGCCACAATCAGCAGACCGATGCACGCGAACGCCGCCATCGAGAACGACATGAAACTCGCTGCCGTCAGCCCCAGTGCGGCCAACAGGCCGAACCAGCAGAAGATGATGGCCAGCCCGCGCGCGAAGTTCAGCGCGAAACCCGACTCCCGATAGAGCACTTCCACGCCGTCTTCCAAAGGCGCGAGCAACGCCACGTTGTTCTGCGAAGGATTCGTCAGCCGCACGGTGAGTGTGCCGTCCTTCTCGATGGCGGCGGCTGGGATTGGAAACTCGTGAAACGTGTCCGTCGTCAGCGTCTTGGCGCCGCGCACCTGGTTGGGCGATTCCGGCTTACCCACTTCCCAGATGGTGAGGTACGGCTGCGGTCCGGAAGCAATCTGTGTGGACATGAACTTCACCCGCAGCACGACGATGTGATTCGTCGCGAAATTCTCCGCCGCCGGCACGTTGATCTTCCACTCGCGCATGTAGCCGGGCCGGATGATTTGCGAGCGCGCCTTGAACTCCTCGCGGATCTGCGCCCGAAATCCCTCCACCAACTTCTTGTCCTGCATCTGCTCAGGTGTGAGCCGCTGCGGCGCCTCCTTGAGGAATACCTTCTCTACTTCCGGCTCCAAGTCGCGCACTTTCTCCTTCGCCGAGGCGCGGCCGATGAGCACTTCACGCCGCAGAATCTCCCGCTGCTTTTCCGAAAGCTTCGCCGTGCGGAACAGCACCAACCCGTACACCGTGCCGCCAGCGAGCACGAGCAACGCGGCGTTCAACCCCATGATGCCGAGCCATTTTCCAAGCCAGACCTGCCAGCGGGCGATTGGCTTGGTCACCACCATCTGCATCTGGCACTCCTCCACATCGCGCGCGAGCGTGCCGCACGAGAGCCAGAGCGTCGCCAGACCGAGGATGGCCGTGATGGCGCTCAGCGTGTACGTTATCAGGATCTGCGTGAGACCGCGCGCGGTCCCGTCGTCCTTGATGATGAGCGGCAGACCCGCCACGCAGAGCACGAGCAACACCGCCAGCACCCAGACTAGGCGGTAGCGCAGCGCCGCCTTCCAGGTCAGGTAAATGATGGCCCAAGTACGTTGCATCGCAGGGGAATCAGTTTAGTCGGTGAACAGCGCTCACTTCTTGTCCCCGCCCAGCAGGCCGGAAAGTTTCTCGTTCGCCTTGCCCAAGTCGGCCTTCGTCTCGGCTGCGGGCGCCGGTGCGGTTTGTGGCGCCGACTGTGCCTGCGTGAGCGCGGAGAGCTTCACCACATCCACCGTCGGCGCGGCTGGCGCGACTTCGGCTGAAGCCGATGGCGCGACAGTCGTTTGCGGCGCAGCGAGACGATCGAGCATCTTGTTCGCCTGACTCGTGGCTTTGCCTTCGCCACCGCTTTGCAAATAAGCCGCGACGTGGTGCCCCGAGGTCGCGCCGGAAGTATCCGCAGCCTTGCCACGCGCACGCTCGACCACGCCGAGGAAATAGCTCTCGAGGTTCTGCGTCGGGTTATCGACATGGATCTTATCCTCGGGAACGTCTTTGCGGATCACTTCCAACACGCGCTGCATCGTCTCGCGCGACAGCGGCGGTGTCGTGATACGCATCGAATCGCGTTCAGTGAGCAGTTCCTTGAGCGTGCCGTCGGCCTGTATCTTGCCGCCGTAATAAATCACCACGCGATCGCAAAGATCCTCCACATCAGCGAGCAAATGGCTGGAGAGAATGACCGTCTTGCCGCGCTTGGCGAGCGCGAGGATCAGATCCTTCACCTCGCGGCAGCCGATCGGATCCAGGCCCGCGGTCGGCTCGTCGAGGATGACGAGGTCGGGATCATTGATGAGCGCTTGCGCGAGACCGATGCGGCGCTGCATGCCCTTCGAGAACTCGCCCACCACACGCGTACGAGTCTGGCTCAGGCCGACCATCTCCAGCAATTGCTCAGCGCGCTTCTGCCGCTCGGCGGCGGGCAACTCGAAGAGGTTGCCGAAGAAATCGAGCGTCTCGTGGCAGTTCAAATAACGGTAGAGATACGATTCCTCGGGCAGATAGCCGATGCGCGATTTGGTGAGCACGTCGCGCGGTGATTTGCCGAACACCTCGATGTGGCCTTTGGTCGGATGCAGCAGGCCGAGCAGCATCTTGATGGTGGTGGATTTGCCGGAACCGTTCGGCCCGAGCAGGCCGAAAATCTCGCCGCGACGGACGTCGAACGACACGTTGTCCACGGCGCGCGCTTTGGGGCGGCCCCAGAAATCCTTGAACACCTTCACCAACCCTCGCACGGAGACGACCGTCTCTGCGCTGGGTTGACGCCCGCTCTCCCGATTGAGTGTCTCGATCGCCGTCATAAACAAATATCAGTCACGACTCCAGTAACGTTTCGCCGAGTGGAAATAAAATCCCGAGCAGAGCAGGAACAATATCCCGAGCGACAGCGGGATGAAGCCGGCTCTGCTCCCCTCTATCGCGCCAAAGCCTGTGAACAACAGTCCCGCCAGCGCCATGAAGATGGCCGTCTTCGTGTAAGCCCCAGCGGCTTTCTCGTGAGCGGTCTTGGCGCGCTGAGTCAATTCGTTGAGCGCCGCCACATGCGTCTCGCAGCGGCCTTTGCAGGCCAGTGACAACTCCACCGCGGCGACGCAGTCGTGACAAAGGCCGCGCCCGCAATGTTTGCAGATGCCGATGGCCGCAAGCGGATGGGTGAAACAATCCATGACACTCAGACGGGCGTGTGAGCAAGTTCGCCCGCTGGCGCGTTCTCCGCTTTGGCAGGAACCGCGGGCGCATGGCTGTGGAACGGATCGAGTTCCTCGCCCTGGCGCACGAGGCGCGCGCTGTTGAAGATCACGAGCATCGCGCCCACGACGTGCAGGATGGCGGCGGCAATCGGGCTGGTGATTTTGAGCGCCGCAAGGACGAAGCCGCCCAAGACGAACAGGACGCCGAAGAAGAAATTCTGGTTGATCACCGTGCGCGTCATCCGCGAAAGCCGCACCAAGAAGGGCAGGCGGCGAAGATCGTTGTTCATCAGCGCGATGGTCGCGCTGTGGATGGCCACCTCGCTGCCGGCCGCGCCCATCGCGATACCGATGTCGCCCGCGGCGAGCGCCGGCGCGTCATTCACACCGTCGCCGACCACCGCGACTTTGTAACCCTTCGCGTGAATCTGATGGACGAACTCGACTTTATTCTGGGGCAAACAGTCGCCCACGATATCATCGCAGCCGACCTCGCGGCCGACGCGTTGCGCCACCGGCGTGCGATCGCCGGAAACCAGCGAGATGCGCCGGACGCCCTCTTGCTTGAGGTCGGCGAGCGCAGCGCGGGCTTCACTGCGGACTT
Organism: Pedosphaera sp.; assembly: GCA_009691645.1. Taxonomy (GTDB): domain Bacteria; phylum Verrucomicrobiota; class Verrucomicrobiia; order Limisphaerales; family SIAT01; genus SIAT01. The sequence continues at coordinate 9,626 of SIAT01000016.1, forward strand.
GATCCTGCATGCCGACCCAGCCGATGCACTTGCCGTCACGCGCGACGAACACAAGGCTGTAACCTTCGGTCTCGTTCACATCCACGGAGGCGGTGAAATCATCCGTCACACCATTGTCACGCAGCCACTGGGCGCGGCCGACCAACACGCGCGCGCCTTCCACGAGCGCCTGCACACCGAGGCCGGGGGTCTCGAAGAAATCCTGCGGCTCGGGCAACGGCACACCCGCTTCCTGCGCAAGCTGCGCGAGCGCCTTGGCGGTCGGGTGATTGCTGTATTTCTCAGCGGCCGCGGCGGAACGCAGCAACTCGGCCGGCTCGGCTCCGTTGAGCGGCGAGAGACGGCTGACGGCGAGTTTACCGGTGGTGATTGTGCCGGTTTTGTCGAAGACGAAGGCGTTGATCTTCGCGGCGGCTTCGATGTCGCTAACATTCTTGATGAGGATGCCGAGGCGCGAAGCGGCGGAAAGCGCGGCGACCATCGCGGTGGGCGTGGCGAGAATGAACGCGCACGGACAGGCGGCGATGAAGATGGTGATGACGATCTGCAAATCCTGCGTGAAAGCCCAGACCAACGCGCCGATGACGAGAACCAACGGCGTGTAGAAGCTCATGTATTGATCCACGATCTTCATGAGCGGCAGCTTGGTTTTCTCGGCGGCGAGAATCAGCTCGCGCACGCGGCCGAGAGTGGAATCGCTGCTGACCTTGGTCACGCGCACTTCGAGCAAACCCGTGAGGTTCTGCGTGCCGGCGAAAACATCGTCGCCCGGCTTCTTGTCCACGGGAAGCGATTCGCCGGTGATGTTGGCCTGGTTGATGGAACCTTGCCCGTTGACGATGACGCCATCGGCCGAAACGTTGTCGCCGGGCCGGATGCGGATGACATCGCCGATGCTCAAGTCCTTCACCGCGATTTCCTCCTCGCCGGCGGGCATGATGCGGCGGGCTTTCGTGGGAGTGAGTTTGATGAGCGACTCGATGGAAGCGCGCGCGCCGGCGGCGGTGCGGGTCTCGATGATCTCGCCCAGCAGCATGAAGAAAGCGACGACGCCGGCCTCCTGATAATGGCCGGAAGCGAACGAAGCGAGCACGGCGATGGCCACCAGCTCGTTGGTGGTGAGCGCGCCGCGGCGGAGATCCGCGATGGCGGTGCGGATGATCGGGAAGCCAAGGATGATCGCGCCAATCATCGCGCTGAAATCATCCACGTAATGTCCCTTCCCGAGGATGAGACCGACGACGAAACTGTTGATGACAAACAGCAGACCGGTGATTAGCCACGGCAACGGCGTGTTGCTGTGGGAATGATCGTGGTCACACCCGGCGTCGCCGTGGCTGTGATCGCGATCCCCGTGATCATGGCCGTGATTATCGCCCCCGTGGCTGTGATCGTGGGAGTGTTCGTGGCGGGAAGAAAGCGAGGTGACTTGCATGGTGCGTCAGGGTTGGGGCTGGAAATCTTTGGCTTCGAGCGGCTCGGGTCCGAGCAACAGGCGGAGTTGGCGCGGTTGGCCGCCGGCGCGCTCGGGCAGGAACCATTTCTCGTTTTTGTTGGTGAGCACGCGCGCAATCGTCTCGGTGAGGCGACGCTGCTTGAACAGTTCAGCGTCCTTCTCGAAAGCAGGAAGCTGGGCGAGGAATGCCTTGGCGTCGGCCTGCGCAGTGAGCACGAGACGCCGCGCCTCGGACTCGCCGGCGTTGATGACCGCCTCGTAATCGCCCTGCCGGCGGCTCTCGACGGCGAGCTTGAAGTTGCGCGCATCGTTGATGGCGGTGTTCTTCTGCTGCTCAGCACTGCGCGCCTGCTGGAAGACATCGGCCACCTGCCGCGGTTCCTTGAGCTTGTTCAGCGTGATGGCATTTTGCGCCACGATGATGGGCAGCCCGTGGGACTGCACCAGTTGCCGGACGCGATCCTCGATCGTCCCGCGCACCTCGGCCTGTTTGCTCACCGCCTCCGCAGCGGTGAAACGCGCGGAGGCGTAAAAGATGGCGTTGTTCAGCGCGCTCAACGCGACGGCTTTTGCGTTCTCGAATGAAGAATCATAAGTCCACAAATCGGACACCTCGTACTCGAGCTTGGCGCGGATGTGGATGATGTTCTCGTCGGCGGTGATCGTGTAGCCGTCGCGTGCGGGGCTCAACGTGAGCCCGGCAGGCGGCTCCTGACCGGCGGCTTCCTGCGCGGCCGTCACGGCGTACCAACCAGCGGTGGAGTCCACACTCTGAAGGCGACCCGCAGCGATGCGCTTCACTTCATCAATAGGCGAAGGCCATGCGAGATAGAGGCCCGGCTGCTGAAGCACGCCCCCGGCACCGGCGGGTTTGCCGAAAGTGATCGGGCGAGAGAGTTTTCCGAAACGCAACACCACGGCTTGCTCCTGCGGTTTCAAGGTGAAGAAACCCGAGAAGATGAAAACCAGCAGCAGGACAACCATGACCGCTTTGATGAAGACAAAGCTGCCGCGAAGCGCCTCGGCCATCGCGTGAGCGCCAGCCTCTCCGTGCGACGCAGGGAGATCGGCGGCGGGTATGGGAGATTGCAGTTCGCTCATAAGCGGATCACTTCTTGTTCCTAGGAACGGGGGTGAGGAGGTCGAAGGGCGGCGTGCGCTCATCCAAGATGAGCGTGGACCGCTCTTTGAGGGAGGATTCCAGCGTGGTCAACTTCTGGAGGAAAATCGCCAACTCCGGATTACGCTCGAGTGTGTGGTAGGACTTGGCGGCCTCGGCCTCGGCAGCGCCACGCAATTCGATGACCTTCGCTTCGGCGGTGGCAAGAATCTTGGCACTCTCGGTTTCCGCGGCGGTCTTGATGCGCTTGGACTCGGACTCGCCCTCGGCCTGCAGCTTGTCCACCACGCCCTTCCGCTCGGCTTTCATCCGGTCGAAGATGACCTGCGTGCTGCTCTCGGGCAGGCCGAGACGGTGGATGCCGAGGAAGGCGATCTCGACCCCATAATTCTCGCGGGCCTTGCGGTTGGTGCGTTCGCGCATCTCGGCCTCGATCTTCTCGAACTTCACCTTCGAAGGATCGGTGGAAACGAAATCGGCAAACAGATTTTCGCCCACCACCGCGTTGCGCTCGGAGGAAACCATCTCGCCGAGACTGCGCTCAGCGGCCTGCACGTCGTCGAACTTGCGGCTGAAGACGGCGGGATCGGCGATGCGCCAACCGGCGTACACCATCATCATCATCGGCTTGCCTTCCTTGTCGGCGATCTGGTCGTGCTTGGTCTGATACACGCGGATGCGCTTGTCGAACCGCTGAATGGTCTGGATCGGCCACGGCCATTTGAAGTGCAGGCCGGCAGTGTAGGTGCGCGCCGAGGGCTGGCCGAGCGTGGAGACCAGCACGGCTTCCGTCTCCCGCACTTGGAATGCGAACAGGAGCACGCCAAAGAGAATCAACAGCAGGAAGCCGACAACGAGGTTGATGAGTTTCTGTGCTTTCATAAAAATAAGTTCAGATTACGGGAAATCACGGGGTCTTGGCCGGAGGAAGTTTGATGTCGAGGATATCCTTGCGGACCTTCTCCTCGAGGTTCAGTTGGATGACATCTTGGGTGTTGGTCGCGGTGATCACAAATTTGCGGACGCCGACCAATGCGCGCTCGATCGAAGCAAGATGGGCCCGCTGGGGATAGACCTGCGGCGCCGCTTCGAATGCCTGTAGTTGATTCGTGAACCGAGCTGACTGAGCCAACAGCCGCGTGGTGCGGCGCGTGAACTCCGCCTCGGCTTCGGCCTGCCGGCGGAAAGCCTCGGCACCGGCGAGCGTGTTGGTGCGGTAAGCACCGGCTTGAGCCTCGAGGATCTTCACCTGCTTGCGCTGGCGCTCGGCCACGGCGGCCTCGAATTCGCCCGCGATTTTCACCGGCGGATGGATGTCCTGAAGGCCGATGTAGAGAATCTGCACGCCGAGCTTCCGGTCGGTGGCTGCCTTCTGGATGCGTTCGCGCAGCGTGACCACGGCATTGCTGCGGCCCGTGGTCATGATCTCGTCGAGGTCCGCGCCCAAGAGATACCGCACCACCTCGCGCGTGGCGACGTTCTCGAGCACTTCGGCGGCCTCGGCATTTTGATAAGCCCAGTCCACCACATTAGTGATCTGGAACTGCACCGGAATGCTGACGCTGAGCAGGCTCACCGCCGCATCCGACACCACCCCGACCTTGGGCCGGCTGGAGACCAGCATGTCATACTCCTCCTTCGCGTGCGAAGCGGTCCAGACAGAGGTCGTCTCCTTCTCCTTCGTCGGGTCGGGCACGAAACCGATGTTGAAATTCTGCACGCGCCCCGGCTGGAAACGGTAAATCTTATCCGCCGGCCAAGGCCACTTGAAGTGCAATCCCGGCTGGAGCACTTCGTGACCGGCCACGCGCTGGCCCCACCTCTCGAGCAAGGCTTGTTCAGCCGGCTTGATGATCACCATGCAGGTGGAAAGCACCGGCAACCCGATCAGACAAGCGGCCAGCACGAAGAATCGTTCCTGCAGAAACTGGTACCCCCACGTCTCCGACACTTTGAAACCGAACTGGTAATCGAGCGTGTGCGCCACGGTCGCCCCCATGCTCCGGCTTTGCCCCACGAAACCGACGAGGCGGCTGTCGTAAAGCAGATGGGCTTCCTGTCCCTTCACTCGCGGCCGGTAAGCCTCGAACACCACGCGGAAGAGATTTTCCAGCACCAAAAAAATCAACCCGGCCGCCAGCACCCAGCCGCCAATGATGTCTCCAATCGCGTAATTGAACTGCGCCGCCACCAGCACCGCCGCCACCAGCGCGTACAGGTAGGAGCCGAGCAACAGGTAACAGCCGCTGGGCCGTAGCAGATTCTGCCCGCCCAATCGCGCCATCGCGCACACGTACTTGCCGCGGAGGAAGAGCATCACCACCAACCCCGCCGCCATGCAGAGCGGCAGGAGCGGCTCGAAGAGACCGGCCACCGAATGGCCGCGCTTCATCGCCGCCGCGTAGGTCGCGTAGGCTGGGCCGAGCTTCTTCCAAATGAGCCAGTACAGAAGGGTGATCTGCGACAGCAGCAGCAGAATGGTCAACGTCGGCACACCCCAGCGCTCGAATTGTTCGCGTGATTGCTTCGCTGGAAAACTCCCCGCTTCCGTTTCAAACAACGCGGTCCCGCGCGCCTTGGCTTCGATCTCGGCGTACTCCAACCGCTCCACCCGCTCGCGTTGTTCGAGGAAAATATGGAAGAGGCTGATGAGCGCAACCAGCGCGCCCGAGCCGAGGAAAATCAACGCCGCGTAGCCCGCGAGCGAATCGCTCCGCACCGCCAGCCACGTGCCGGCCGCCGCGGCCAAGAACGCCACGGCTACGTTGATTAATCCGCCCGTCTTATTGTTCTGCTCCATACAAAATTCAATTCACATTCAGCTCAACTCGCGATCCTCGAACAGATAGAGCGCCAGCGAAAGCGCCACGCCCAAATAGGCCGCCACATACGCGAGCGCCAGACCCACGTACCGCCACGGCAGCGATTTCTCCGGCTCCAGTGCGTCGGCCATCCAGAGTTGCTGCCAGTTCGGGATGACGGTGTAAAGCGTCTGCGCCCACCATTTCCCCTCGCGCGCCGCCGCGCCGAAGAAGTAATCCGACATTAATCCCAAAAGGAAAATCGCGGTGCAGATCGAAAGTGTCGGCATCAGTTCCAGCCGCGTCGAACACGCCATCGCGATGGCCGCAAGAATCCAGAGCGCGAATAGCACCAGCACCGACACGGGAACGATCCGCCAATCCACACCCGCGCCGAAAGATTGTCCGCCGCCTTTCTTGTCCAGGAAATTGATGATCACGAATGCCAGCGTGAGCAGCACCACCGAGGAGAACACCGCGCTGGCCACGAACGGCCGGCCGAGGAAATAATTCACCAGCGCACCGATGATATAACCGCCAGCCAGCGCTGCGAAGAAGATGCCTGAGCCGAGCATGTCCGCGTCCCCGTAGGCATCGAACGCCATCCGAGTGGCCAGCAGCGCTGCGAGCAGGTTCACGAAAGTGAGCAACGCGAGCGCTCCCGCCACGCCGGCGAATTTCGCCAGCAGGAATTGCGCGCGGCCCACCGGTTTGGCCAGCACCGCCAGCGCCGTGCCGGTACGGATTTCGTGGGCCACCGAGGAGGAGGCGCTGATCACCGCGCCGAACAGTCCGGAGACCAACATCACCGCCAGCGCGCCATCCTTCACCAGCTTCGGATCGTCGCCGAACCCGAAGTAGGGCACCGCCGCGAGGAAAATCATGAAGGCCGAGGAGGCCGAAAAAAGAAGCAGGAATACAGGCTGGCGAACCAGCTCCATAAATGCGTTGACTGCGATGGTTGGGAACACGCGCATTAGTTTGCTAAGGCGGTGAATAATACGGAGCAGCTTATTCAATGCAACTGGTTTTTGCTCGGATGAGCGCTTTGCACCAGTCACCGACCAGTCACCGACCAGTCACCGACCAGTCACCGACCAGTCCGATTGCCGCTCGACATCCGCCGCGCCCTTTCTATCCTTCGCGCGAGGTAAAATGCCGGCTCACATCGTCCAACTCGTAGCGCGCAAGGGCGACCAAGTCCTCGCGTGCTACGCCCTCGAGCCGGGCGAATACATCATCGGGCGCGATCCGGCCTGCCCCATCGTCGTCCCCGCAGAAGAGATTTCCCGACGCCACGCGCGGATCATCGTCACGCGCGACGCGCTCGAGATCGAAGACACCGGCAGCCGTTACGGCACTTTTATCGACGGCCAACAAATCGTCGGCCGCCGCCGTTTCACCGCCGAGCAGAGGCTCGAGATCGGCCGCACGCTCATTGAATTAACCCGACCCGTCACGCCACCGACCGCGCCGGCCGGGACCGGCGAGCACTCCACTGCTTCCCCCGCGCCCAACACGAGCGACCGCTACGAACAGGGGCAGTCCATCAAGAAAGGCGGCATGGGTGAAGTGCTCTTCGCCCACGACCGCCACATCCAACGGGCCGTCGCCCTCAAGGTGCTGCTTCCTGAAGTGGCCGCTTCGCCCGACAATTCCCGCCGCTTCGTGCAGGAGGCGCTCGTGCTCGGCCAGCTCGAGCACCCGAACATCGTTCCCATTTACGATCTCGGCACCGACCCGCACGGCCGGACGTTCTACGCGATGAAGTATGTCCGCGGCACCACACTCAAGGAGGTGCTCGACGGACTGAAGAAAGGCGACACGCGGCTCGTCGCCCGTTACCCGCTCGCGCAGCTTCTCATCATCTTCCAGAAGATATGCGACGCCGTCGCGTACGCCCATTCCCGCCGCACCATCCACCGCGATCTCAAGCCCGCCAACATCATGATTGGCGAATACGGCGAAGTGCTCGTGATGGATTGGGGCCTCGCCAAAATCCTCTCCGCGCCCGACACCGAGACCACTCGTCCGCCGCACACCGATGACGCTGCGTCCGCCGCCGATCTCGACGCCACGCGTCACGGCACGGTGATGGGCACGCCGAATTTCATGGCCCCCGAGCAGGCCGAGGGCCGCACTGGGGAGATGGACGAGCGCACCGACCTCTACGCGCTCGGCGCCATTCTCTACACTACCCTCACTCTCCGTCCGCCGATCGTCGGCACATCGGAGGAGGATTTGATGACGCGGCTGAAAGCCGGCCAGATTCCTTCGCCCACGGTTTACAACGA